>NZ_CALEVF010000148.1 GCF_937920395.1 uncultured Clostridium sp.
CATAATTGTCACTCCTCGTAATAATACTAAATATTATTATATTTATGTAAATTTTTTTTCATCAGTTATGTGATCCAAACATCAAAGTATTGCTTTTAAATTATATATTTAACTTTCGCACATGATCTCTCTAGGCAAAATACTGTGATTCCAGTATTTTGCACCTGTATGATTTTTCATTGGTGCTTCAATAATTTTTGTCTTCTTTAGTTGAATTTGAGCTTGAACGGCTGTCACTGCAACAACATTTACTATATCTTCCACGCTGCATCCTCTTGATAAATCATTTATAGGCTTCGCAAAGCCTTGACAAACTGGTCCAATTGCTTTTGCTTTAGCAAATCTTTGCACTAACTTATAACCTATATTTCCAGATTGTATATCTGGGAATATTAAAACATTTGCATTTCCTGCGACGCTACTGTTTGGTGCCTTTTGGTTTGCTACGCTTGCAACAATTGCTGCATCTAACTGAAGGTCTCCGTCAATTTTTAAATCAGGTCTAGCACTCTTTGCTATTTGAGTCGCCTTTACTACTTTATCAACTAATTCATGCTTTGCACTCCCCATAGTTGAAAAAGAAAGCATCGCAACCTTAGGTTCAAAATCACATAACAGTTTTGCATTATCTGCAGTACTGATAGCGATAGCTGCTAATTCTTCTGCATTAGGATTTATATTAACTGCAGAATCTCCAAATAAAAGCAGTCCATTTTCTCCATATTCATCGTGGGGCAATTCCATTATAAAAAAGCTTGAAATAAGGTTACTTCCTGGTGCAGTTTTAATGATTTGCATTCCAGGCCTAAGTAAATCTCCTGTATAATGTACTGCTCCTGAAACCATTCCATCGACCTCGCCCATTTTAAGCATCATAGTTCCAAAATACACAGAATCTAACATTATGTTTGCTGCTTTTTCTAAAGTTATTCCTTTACTTTTTCTTAGCTCATAAAATTCTTGTGCATAATCATCTGTTTTTTTAGACATCTTTGGATCCACAATTTCTATACCTTCAATATTAACCGAAAGTTCTGCTGCTTTTGCTTGTATTACATCAACATCACCTATTAATACTACCTCAGCCAATAAATTGTTTTTAATGATTTCACTAGCTTTTATAGTCCTTTCCTCTTCACCTTCTGGAAGTACTATTCTTTTCTTATGTGCTTGTGCCATTTTATGCATTCTCTCTATAAATGTCATTATTTTCTCCTCTCATTTTTTATCACTTTATATGTATTAATAATATCTCTATTTTAGATTTCAATAACTAATCTCTAATTAGCTCAAACGCATGTTTCAGATGGCTTTTTTTTAACTCAAGATCATCATCTTTTAAATTCTACACAATAGTATCTGGACTTTTTCCTAATAATGCATCAAAAATATTTTAAGAGGTTTATTTATAATAAATATTAATGCACACGTTAACAATTTATATTATACATTATATATTATACATTTACAATAAGTTTAACATTAGCTCCATAAAATTAATTTCCAATAAAATCTTTGATTTTTTTACCAGTAACTTACCTCTAACGTTTATAGGCATAACAAGGTTTTACCATATACTGTGGAACTATAATTTCTACTTTCTTGCCGACTTAAAGATATACATAATATCCGCAATTATAAAAAATATAAATTATGATCAAGTTATAAATTTAATAAAATTGTTAACGTAAACAATAAAAAACAAAGAATAATATCAAAAAAAACCAATAAACTACAAGTTTGACATATCCCCATTGTTTACGATCACGACATAAATATATAGTTAATTATATTATAATTTACTAGAGTTCGATAAAATCAAAAATCAGATCTTAATTGAGCCACGAACACCCCTGGATCCATAGTAAGATTCAGCACCATTATGATACACAAAGACATTGCCGTAGCGGAAATCACCAAATATTGCACCACCAAGTTTTCTAATCTCCGAAGGTGTTTTCAACCAGCTAGATGTTTTCATATCGAAATTTCCAAGCTTCTGCAGTTCTCGATATTGTTCTTCAGTTAGAAGTTCAATGTCCATGGCAGTTGCCATATCTATAGCGCTGTTTTTCGGTTTATGTTCTTTCCTTGACTCCAACGATTCGCGGTCATAACATAAACTCCTGCGACCTTTAGGACTCTCTGCTGAACAATCATAAAAAATATATTCGCACGTCTTATTATCATGACCAACAACATCTGGTTCACCGCTAGTTCTTTCCATTTCGTTGAGTGACCACAGTTTTTCAGTATTAGCTTTAAGCTTTGCTTCTACTTTAGCCCATTCAATGCCTTTATGGCGGTTCATGTTTTTCTCAAAGCGGTATTTCAATGCTCCGAGTAGTTCTTCACATTGTTCTGGTGACAACTTCCTTTTTTCATGTTCCATAATAAAACCTCCTCTAGTATACCCAGTATTTACTTTTACATAATATACTTCTTAATTGAATTTTTTACTATGACGAGTTTTAATTTCACTACTTGAAGTATAAAAGTCACGATTTTTATTACCTAAGCCCTTTTATATTTAGATTATACCACTAAACTTATACTAGATTCTGAATCAATTTAAATATTGAACTAAAAAGTGCTAGATCTATTCATAAGATTTTATAATTCTTATTATTAATGAAACCTAAGAGAAAAGGAACCGTTATCTAAAATATCGGTCCCTTTACATTAGCGTTCTATTATCCTACTTTTACAACAGTTACTGTTGTGTTTATGAACCCCATAATTTGAGAGCTTGTACTTATTAAAGTTAAGGATGAGTTTCTAGTAGTTACTGGAACAAGAACTGTCTTAGCTAAATTTAATTTTTGATTTTCCACGATATCAGGTGTTAACACCTGAACTCTAGTTTCTGAACCAGCTAAGAACCTTTGATTGAGGCTTAATCGGATTATCGCTTCGTTGGTTCCATATGGTAGCGTAGTCCATACTGCAGATGCACTATACGTTACTAAATATAGACCTGGTACACAGAAAATTAATTTATCTCCGTCTAGTTGTATACTCCTACCTATTTTTGTTCTATTAACTATTGAACCTAATAATATTGGACTATTTGAAACTATATTTTGTAGAACTGGATATGAGGTTTCTATTGTAGCTATTGATCTATCAGGTCTTACATTGCATTGATTAGCATAACCTAAAAATTCATCAGCGTTTGTAGTAATCATTTATTTTAACACTCCTTAAATTTAGAAGATTTGTGAATCACTATAATGTATGCCACATTGCTAATATTGTTACATACTTAGTAATCAACAAAAAATAGAGCTTATTTTAATAAGCATTATAAATATGTCTTATATAAATAAGCTCATAAGCAAGTAGTAAATCTTATGCTATTCTCTACTTCTTTGTATTTTTCTTGCTTTTCTGCAATCAGGGCACCTTTTAGGCTCATTTTCAAATCCTTTTTCTTTATAGAATCCTTGTTCACCTTCGGTAAATATGAATTCTTTACCACAATTATTACAAACTAAAGTCTTATCTGCCATTATAAAATTGCCTCCAATTTAATTATGTTAACACT
>NZ_CALEVF010000149.1 GCF_937920395.1 uncultured Clostridium sp.
ATCTACACTTGATCCACACTCTTTCCCTACACGACGCTCTTCCGATCTATGACAGAACAACTATTTGTTATATCCCTGGGTATGATAAACACTATGATGGCAGGTCATATAGGAAAAGAAGCAGTATCTGCAATTGGAATGGTAGATTCTATAAATAATATATTTATAGCATTCTTTTCGGCACTTGCAATTGGTGGTATGGTCGTTGTAGCTCAATTCATTGGTCAAGGAAACATAAAAAAAGCTAATGAAGCTATGAAGCAAGCTCTTTTTTCTGGACTTATAATTACTTTTATTTTAACTATTATGATGTTTTTATTAAAAGGTCCTATAATCAATGCACTTTTTGGTAATGCTGAGCCTGAAGTAATACGTAATGCTCATACCTATTTAAGTGTTACATTACTCACTTATCCATTAATAACAATTGATTTAATTGCAAATGGCCTCCTTCGTGGAGCTGGAGACACAAAGACACCAATGAAAATCAGTATCTTTATGAACATTATAAATGTGAGTTTAACATACACTTTTATAAATATACTTCACCTGGGAATAATGGGTGCTGCACTTGGCATCGCAATTGCTAGGGTTAGTGGAGGCATTCTTATAATAGTAGTGCTTATACGTGGTTCAAAAATTTTAAAACTCACAAATATAAAGAAGTTCAAATTTGATAAGTCATTATTAAAGCTTGTGTTTGGTATTGGTGTTCCTGCTAGTATAGAGTCCTTAGTGTTTAATGGTGGAAAGTTAATAACTCAAGTATTCATAGTAAATATGGGGACTATTGCAATAGCCGCAAACGCTATTGCAGGCTCCGTTGCAACTATGCTTAATGTACCCGGTAATTCATTATGTATTGCTGCAACCGCTCTTGTAGGAAGGTATATGGGAAGAAATGACACTGTTGAGGCTGAAAAATCTCTATCCTATATTACAAAACTTTCAACTATTGCCTTAATTATAATAGCCGCAGTATTTATACCATTTGCACCAAATGTAGTCTCACTATTTACAACTAATAAAGAAATAATTCATTTAACAGCTATCGTACTTATAGTAAATTCTGCCTGCATTCCCATATGGTCAATCTCCTTTGTTCTGCCAGCCGGGCTAAAAGGTGCTGGAGATGTAAAGTATACACTAGTAACCGCAATTATAGGGATGTGGCTTTTTAGAATTACTTTAGGATATTTATTAGGGGTTGTATTAAAATTCGGACTCGTTGGCGTGTGGGTAGGCATGATTGTTGATTGGCTAGTTCGTGGCACTCTTTATCTTATTCGATTTAAAAAAGGAAAATGGAAGAATAAAACTGTGATAAAAATGCAGGCTTCCTCCTCTAATTAATTTTAATGTTTTGTTAATAAATATGACCTATTAACATGGTATACTGTTATTATTAAATAAACATCTCTACAAGAGATGTACAGCTGCTATGCAGATAAACAGTTGCTATGCAGATGAATTGACCAAAATAAAGATTTTAAAGGATGGTTGAACTATGAACATAGCTTTCTTTCTTACACCTAAAAATGAAGTTGTTTATGAAAAACCAAGTTCTACTATGAGACAAGCCTTGGAACGAATGGAGTACCATAGATATACTTCTGTACCTTTAGTAAATGAATCTGGTAATTATGTAGGTACTTTAACAGAAGGTGATTTATTATGGAAATTAAAGAACACTCCCAATTTAAGTTTTAATGATACAAATAAAATTTTAATTGGTGATATTCCAAGACATGTTAAGAATAAATCAGTATTAATCAATGCAGATATAGAGAGCTTAATATCGCTTGCAAAAGATCAAAATTTTGTTCCTGTTATAGATGATAACGGTGTCTTTATAGGAATAATTAAAAGAAGTGATATAATAACTTATTGTTACAATTTATTATACAAAAATGATGAATTTAAGAGTTTGATATAATCCATAATAAAAATTAAAACACCTATTTTAGTATAAAAACTAGAATAGGTGTTTTGATTTTATAATAAGCTTGCTGCTTCTTTGTCTATAATAATAGTTACATCATTATGAAGTTGAAGAATAGATGCAGGCACACTAGGATTGATTTTGCCTTTAACTGCTTTTTCTATAGCTTCAGCTTTATTTAATCCATTGGCTAGTAAAATTATTTTTTTAGAATTCATTATTGTCTTTATACCCATACTTATTGCTTTTACTGGAACATCCTCTATTGATTTAAAAAATCTAGAATTAGCTTCTATTGTTTGTTCATCAAGATTTACTAAATGCGTTTGCGCTTCAAAATTTACATTTGGTTCATTAAACCCAATATGTCCATTTCCACCTATACCCAGTACTTGCATATCAATTCCACCAAGAGTTTTAATCTTTTTTTCATAAAGCAAACAGAAATCATCTACATCTTTTGCCATTCCATCAGGCATGTTAATATTTTCTGTACTTATGTTTATACTATTAAATAGATTATTCATCATGTACTTATAATAACTTTGAGAATTTTCAGGGTTAAGTCCATAATATTCATCCAAGTTAAAAGTTCTAACCTCTTTAAAATCAACTTCTTTTTTGTTATATAATTTAATTAATTCCTTATACATACCAGATGGCGTATCTCCTGTTGCGAGCCCTAAAACACTATCAGGTTTTAACGTAACCTGACTTGCAACCATTAAAGCCGCTCTTTTACTCATTTCCTCATAATTATCTACAACTATTATTCTCATATGTTGGCACCACCTTATAATAATACTCAAAATTTCACTTTTAAGCTTCGTACACTATTTTTCCTTCGACTATTGTAAAAGAAACATCTATATCATCATTAAAAATAGCTATATCTGCATCATATCCAAGCTCTAAGCTTCCCTTTTTATCATCCATATTAATTACCTTTGCTGGATTAAAAGTTGCCATTGCAACAACATCATAAATTTCTAAATTACTGTTTCGTAGCATATTAAGTACAGCCTTATTTAGAGTAAGAACGCTGCCTGCTAGTGTTCCATCCTCAAGTCTTGCAGCACCATTTTCAACTATTACCTTTTGTCCACCAAGTTCAGACACGCCACTCTTCATGCAACCAGCCCGCATAGAATCTGTTATAAGAACCATTCTATCTGCGTGTACAGCATTTATTAGTATATTAAAAATCGCAGGATGTACATGTATTAAATCTGCTATTAACTCACAAGTAATATTACTAGAAAAAATTGCACCTACAATACCTGGTTTTCTGTGATTAAGTGGCGTCATAGCATTAAACGTATGTGTTGCATGTGATATTCCATCATTAATTGCTTTCATAGTTTCCTCAAAACTTGCATCAGAGTGACCTACCGATAATGTAATTTTAGAATTAGCTTTAACTTTCTTTATAAAAGTATGATCTATATCCTTTTCAGGAGCAAGGGTTATAATTTTAATAATATCTAAATAATCCTTTATAATATCATAATCGGGCTTTATAATATTATCTGCCTTTTGAGCCCCTTTATACTTTTCATTTATAAAAGGTCCCTCCATATGAACGCCTAGAATCTTCGCTCCCATATTCTCTATCTTCATAGCATCCCTAACATTATCTAATGCTTTATATATGCAAGCAATATCCATAGTCATTGTAGTAGGCAAATAACTCGTAACTCCATTTGCTGCTATAGTATTACCTATAATTCCCAAGGCTTCTTGTGTACCGTCCATAGTATCATACCCACCACCACCATGAATATGAATATCGATAAACCCAGGAGATACAAATCTACCCTTAGCATCAATAATTTCTATTTCTTCTTCAATCTTTTCTTTATACTGATGGAAGTTTTCATTATCTATAATATCAACAATTTTTAGATCAAAGACTATTACGCTATCATAAATAATTCTGTCTTTCATAATAAGTTTTCCATTAATTATAGCTTTAATATTAATCACCTCATCATATATTTTAGTTTTTTTAATTTTAAAATTTTTACTTATTCATTATTTCAATGTTATTTGATATTTATACTTATCACTTCTATATATTGCTTTGGTATATTCAATTGGAGTTCCATTTTCTAAATATGTAGTTCTCCTAAATGTTAATGCCAAAGCAGCATTCTCTTGATTTAAAAGTTTGCTATCATATTCATTAAGCATTATAGGTTCAATTATTTGCTTTGCCTCATATGGATAGTATCCATATTTTTCACGAAATATACTAAATAGTGATTTTCCCTCTATCATCTCTCTCGACATTCCATCAAACAAACAATATGGAAGCCATGCTGTTTCAATTGCTACTGGTTGCTGATCACCAAACCTCAATCTTTTAATTTCAATGATTTTATTTTCGTCAATAGGCATTTTTAATTCAAGCTTGCATTGTTTTGTTGCCTCTAGTATCTCATAAGATAATATTCTAGTTTTTGATGTTACACCATTGTCCTGCATTTGCTCAGTAAAACCTTTAAGGAGTGATATTTCACGATTGACCTTTGCAATAGAAACGAACGTCCCTTTACCTTGCTGCCTATATATAAGTCCCTCATTAACAAGTGACATAATAGCCTTATTAACTGTCATTCTACTAACACCTTGTACTTTGCATAATTCTCTTTCTGTTGGAATTGAATCTCCAGGCTTTAATACTTCATTTTCAATCATTTCTTGTAATATTTCTTTTATCTGGTAATGAAGTGGTATAGGATTATCTTTCGAAACTTTTTTCAAAACTTTACTCCTCACTTATAACTAAATTTACCTACACAACCATAGTTAACATGTTGTTATGTTGTATATACCAATTATAATTCAAATCTATTGTTAATGCAAGCTTTTTCTTTTAGCAAAACATATATATTTTAAAATCATTTTTGTCTTCTTCAATAAAAAAATACTCTATAGCGTAGATTTTTGTCTACACCATAGAGTATATTATTTTAAACCTTCATTGCCCTCATAGAATTTAACACTGCAATTAAAGCAACTCCTACATCTCCAAAAACTGCTTCCCACATATTTGCAACTCCAAACACTGCAAAGATCAAAATGATTGCCTTTACACCTAATGCAAATACAATATTTTGCATAACAATCTTCTTTGTCTTTTGAGCAATTTGTATACCCAAAGCAATCTTTGATGGTTCATCTGTCATGATTACTATATCAGCAGCTTCTATGGCTGCATCAGAACCTACTCCACCCATAGCTATTCCAATATCTGCTCTTGCAAGCACTGGAGCATCATTTATGCCATCTCCTACAAAAACAATTTTCCCCTTAGTTGACTTTTCTTTTTGAAGTTTCTCAAGCTTTTCTACCTTATCCTGTGGAAGAAGTTCTGAATAAACTTCATCTACACCAAGAACTTTTCCAATGCTACTGGCTATATCTTTATTATCACCAGTAAGCATTACTATTTTTTTAATACCCATAGA
>NZ_CALEVF010000150.1 GCF_937920395.1 uncultured Clostridium sp.
GGTGGTGTGAGAGGTCGCTAAATAAACTAATTATTTAGCTCCTACTCGATTTTAGCGACATAAATAATAAGAAAAAGTAACTACTATATATCTCAACTGCTTTTGTAATAGAAAATTCATTTCAGAATGCTCTCTAGGATGAGACGTATACCTTCACTTTTTTTTATATTACTTGCTTTACAAAAACTTTCTAATGAGTTTGATAATTCTTCACTTATTCTTACGTGAATTATTTCACTCTTAGAGTTTTCTGCTTTTTTTCTTCCTCTTGGCATTATCACACCTCTTAAATTTTGTGTTACATAAAATAAACTTATGTATTACTAACTTTCATCTTAATTACATTATAATACAAATTTACATAATATAACATAATAAGGGCTGAAATTATAAAATTATTTTATGTGTTACAAAGTATAAGGAGACTGTATATTAAATTATAAGTGTATAAAAAATATTGTTTCATGATACAATAAAATAAATAATATGTAATAAAAGGTAAGGTTGTAATAAAAAAAGATTAATAAAATAAGCAAATTTAAGCTTGTCCTACTAATCTTTTCATTAAAAATAAATTCTATTTATGGTTATAACCCAATTAAATGCCTAACAGTATCTATAATTGGGGTTATTACATTTAATAAAATGGCAAGAATATCAGTTAATACAGGAATTGTAATACCTACTTGCTTAAGCACATATATTAAAAGGAATATACCAAGTGCGATGCTTAATATCCTTCCAATTATTTTAAATACAGTAATACCAAGATAAGCAAGTAATAATGCTAATGCAAACATAATAATGGTATTAAGATTAATATTAGAAAAATCAACGTTCATGTGAACACCTCCATTATTATTAAGATTATAACTTATACAGTATAGTTTAGCAAAGGTAAAATATTCTGGAAATCATAGGGAATTTGGAGCGTTTGTAATTTTAATCAGTTGAATCTTAACATTTATTAGATGAGTATTAAAAGTTAAACTATAAAACAATTAGTTTATAAACAATTATGATGTATAATTGAAAGAGAGATTAAGGTTATATGATTTACATTATAAGTGGAGAAGCATTAATCACTTGTACCAACATAACGTATTATATAGAATATATTTAGTACAATATAAGGAGATAAATATGGAAATGAAGAAGATAAGTGAAATAAAAAAAGGCGATAGGGTTGAAGAATTTTTCGTTATAAAGTCTGTAGATGTAAAGGTTTCTAATAATAGTAATACAAATAAATATTTTGATTTTAATTTAGGGGATGCTTCAGGTGATATAAATGCAAAGCTTTGGGAGTATAATGAAGAATTAGAGAATAAATTTAAACAAAGTATATTAGTTAAAATTAAGGGAACTGTAAATGAGTGGCGAGGAAAGCTCCAATTAAAAATTGAAGCAATAAGACTAACTGAGGAAAAAGACAACGTAAATATTTGTGATTATGTTGCTGTAGCACCTTATTTACCAGAAAAAATGTATGATGATATTTTAAATTATTTATCTAAAATTGAAAATACAGATATTCAGAATATAGTTACTAATATCTTAAGCTACAATGAGGAGAAATTAATGCATTATCCCGCAGCTAAGTCTAATCACCATGCTATAAGATCAGGACTTTTATATCATACAACTACCATGCTTAAAGCTGGAGAAAAATTAAGCGAAATTTATACTTTTTTAAATACAGATTTGTTATATGCAGGTATAATACTTCATGATATTGGTAAAATATATGAGATGAATGCTAGTGAACTTGGAATTGTAAGTGAGTATTCCGTGGAAGGTCAACTTTTAGGACATATAGTACAAGGGGTTAAGATGATAGAAACAGCAAGTATTGAGGTTAAAGCGGATAAAGAAGTAACAATGTTACTAGAGCATATGGTATTAGCCCATCATTATGAAGCAGAATATGGAAGCCCTAAAAAACCTATGATACCAGAAGCAGAAATGTTACACCATTTAGATATAATGGACGCAAGAATGTATGATATGAATAAAGCGTTAGGGGATACAAAAAAAGGTAAATTTTCAGAAAGAATAAGATCATTAGATAACATAAGTATTTATAATAGTTTTTTTAATAAATAGATAAGAATATCTTGATAAAAGTTGTAAAAATTGCAAGAATAATAGGTAGGTTTATAATTACCAAATATGAAAATACACTTATTCAACAAATGTGAATAAGTGTATTTTTTATTTTAAAGTTGTAGATAGGGTATTTTAATTTTAATATATACGAACTATTATCAAAAAAAAATTAATAATATTCGTATTTTGTATTGACTGTTTAATATTGCTCTGCTAATATTAAAGAGTATGGCAACCATTAATAATTTCTATTCTCTACGGAGGTATATAAGGAGGCATATGAAATGAAAAAAATTTATGATGTAATTGTTGTAGGAGCTGGTCCAGCTGGAATATTTACAGCGCTTGAAATTGCTAATAAAAAACCTGAACTCAGTGTACTTATAATTGACAAAGGGAGAAATATAGAGAAAAGAAGTTGTCCAGCGAGGATCAATGGTAAATGTGTTAAATGTAATCCTTGTGGAATAACATATGGATGGGCTGGAGCTGGAGCTTTTTCTGATGGTAAGCTTTCGCTAAGTCCAGAAGTTGGAGGAAGACTTCTGGAATATTTGTCTGAAGATGAATCAAAAAAATTAATAAAATATTGTGATGATATATATATAGAGTTTGGAGCAAATGAAAAGGTCTATGGACTTAATAGTGATAAAGTAGATGATGTTAAATATGAGGCGAGTAAACACAATATTCGGCTTGTTGAGTGCCCAGTAAGGCATTTAGGAACAGAACTAGCGTATGAGGTTTTAAAATCTATGTATCATCACTTAATAGACAATACAAATACAGAATTTATTGAACTCAGTGAAGTTGAAGAGATAATAGTTGAGGACAATAAAGCTACTGGAGTATTATTAAAGAATAAAGATGGTGTCTTTAAGGTTAATGCAAAGTATGTTGTAGCAGCACCAGGTAGAGGTGGAGCTGAGTGGATTGCAAATGAAGCTAAAAAACATGGGATAAAGGTTACTAATAATGCGGTAGATATAGGAGTAAGAGTTGAGGTGCCTAACTCTGTTATGGACCATCTAACAAAGGACTTATACGAGGCAAAATTAGTTTATTATTCTGATACCTTTGGAAACAAGGTTAGAACATTCTGTATGAATCCAGGTGGGGTAGTGTCAGCCGAGTATTATGATGATAACACTATCGCAGTTGTAAATGGTCATAGTTACTCAGATCAAAAGCTTAGAACAAGTAATACAAACTTTGCAATGCTTGTATCTACTAGCTTTACAGAGCCATTTAATCAGCCTATTGGTTATGGTAAATACATAGCTCAGTTAGGTAACATGTTAACTGGCGGTGGAATAATGGTTCAAAGACTCGGGGATTTACTAAAGGGAAGACGAACAGATGTTAATAGATTAAGTAAGTCAACTACAGTGCCTACACTAAAATCAGCAGTACCGGGTGATTTAAGTTTTGTATTGCCACAAAGACATCTAACGTCTATTGTAGAAGCATTAAAGGCTTTTGATAAGATAGCTCCAGGGTTATATAGCAAAAACACATTATTATATGGCGTAGAAGTTAAGTTCTATTCTAGTAAATTTAGTACAAATGACAAGTTTGAAACAGCAATTAACAATTTGTATACTATAGGAGATGGTGCAGGAATAACTAGAGGGTTAATGCAAGCATCTGCAACTGGAGTAATAGTGGCAAGAGATATAATTACAAAGGAAGATTAAGAGTATAGCATTAAAGGTTATGATTACAGCATCGAAGATAATGATTAATTTAAATAATTGGTTATATGAATGTTTAAAGTGTATAATTCAAATATAAAGTAAACATAATAGGCAATGAAGTTTGAGTGCCAAAGGATCTAAGAAATCTATTGTGAATTGAAAGAAAGCGAGGAATTTATATGTCAGCATTTATTGTTTTAGGGGCCCAGTGGGGTGATGAAGGTAAAGGTAAGATGACAGATTATCTTGCGCAGGGAGCAGACGTTGTAGTCAGGTTCCAAGGCGGAAACAATGCAGGTCATACTGTTGTTGTAGGAGATAAGGAATACAAACTTCACTTAATACCATCAGGAATATTATACAAAAATAAATTGAATGTAATAGGTAATGGTGTTGTAGTAGATCCAGAGGCTCTATTTAAAGAAATAGACTATTTACAAGATTTGGGTGAGGATATAACACCTGAAAGATTAATGATTAGTGACAGATCACAAGTTATAATGCCTTACCATAAAGAGTTAGACAATTTATATGAGATAGCTAGAGGTAAAAATGATATTGGAACTACTAAAAAAGGTATAGGCCCTTGTTACACTGATAAATTTGAACGAAGTGGAATTAGAGTTTGTGACTTAATGAAAAAAGATGTTCTAAAAGAAAAACTTAAAACTAATCTAACAATTAAAAATGATATAATAACAAAAGTTTTGGGTGGAAAAGCTTTAGATTTTGATACAATATATACACAGTACTTAGAATATGCAGATAGAATGAGACCTTTTGTCAAAGATATATCAGTAAAAGTATATGATTCAATAAAAGCTGGAAAAGATGTTTTATTTGAAGGGGCACAAGGTACTTTACTTGATATAGATTATGGTTCATATCCTTTTGTAACTTCATCAAACACTATTGCAGGTGGAGTTTGCGTTGGAGCAGGAATAGGACCTACTATGATTACAAGTGTCGTAGGAGTAGCTAAGGCTTATACTACAAGAGTAGGAAAAGGACCATTCCCAACGGAACTTGAGGACGAAACAGGAGAATGGATTCGTGAAAAAGGTTTTGAATTTGGGGTAACAACAGGTAGAGCAAGAAGATGTGGATGGCTAGACCTTGTTATATTAAAATCTGCAGCAAGAGTTTCAGGAATCACAAGTTTTGCTGTAACTAAAATAGATACTTTAGCAGGACTTAAAAAAATTAAAATTTGCGTAGGATATAAATTTGAGGGTAGTGTTATAGATTATTTTCCAGCAAGCCTTGAGGATTTAGCTAAATGCGTGCCAATATATGAAGAATTTGATGGTTGGGATTCAAGTATAGCAGATGCAAGAAGTTACGATGAACTTCCTGAGAATGCTAAAATATACTTAAAGAGAATTGAAGAGTTTACTAGTGTCAAAGTTTCGATAGTCTCAGTAGGTCCTAAAAGAGATCAAACAATGGTGTTAACTGAAATATAGTATATAGATATACATATTATATTGTATTATACTCATGTATGTTTTTTATATTATAGGAAAGTATAAATAATATAGAAAACATGCAGGAGGTATACAAATTGGTACTAAAGATTAAAAAAGTGCGTACTAGTAAAGTTTAAGT
>NZ_CALEVF010000151.1 GCF_937920395.1 uncultured Clostridium sp.
CACTCTTTCCCTACACGACGCTCTTCCGATCTTTAAATGAATTTTATAAAGATGAAAAAGCTTTATGGCAAAAGGATCATATTAGCGAGGGATTCGAGTGGATTGATCCTAATAATTCTAGTCAAAGTGTAATTTCCTTCGTAAGGATAGGGTATGACAAAGATGATTATTTAATAGTAGTTTGCAATTTTTCACAGGTTTCGTATGGGGTATATAAAATCGGTGTTCCTAAATTAGTAAATTATGTGGAAGTATTTAATAGTGATAACAGTATGTTTGGTGGTAATGATAAGTTAAATAATAAGATTATATTATCAATTCCTGAAAAATGGAATAATAGGCCTTATTGTGTAAATATTATTCTACCAGCATTATCTATAATTTTTATAAAAGAAGAAAAACAAACACGATATTTTATTAAAAACAAGTAAATATTGAGGCACAATAGCTTAAGTATAAAAGGGGGAAGATTAGAATGGTAAAAAAAGAAATGATAGCTATGATACTCGCAGGAGGTCAAGGATCAAGATTAAAACAATTAACAAAAATGACGGCAAAACCTGCAGTGCCATTTGGAGGAAAGTATAGAATTATAGATTTTTCTTTAAGTAATTGTTCTAATTCCGATATAGACACAGTAGGGGTTCTCACTCAATACCAACCATTGGCATTGAACTCTCATATAGGAATAGGAGCTCCTTGGGATTTAGATAGAAGAAATGGAGGGGTGAGTCTTCTTCCACCTTACCAAAGTGAAGATGGTGGTAATTGGTACAAGGGGACAGCTGATGCGATATTTCAAAATACAAATTATATAGATAGTTTTAATCCAGAATATGTTCTTATTTTATCAGGAGATCATATTTATAAAATGGATTATTCAAAAATGTTAGATTATCACAAGGAAAAGGGAGCAGATGTTACTATCGCAGTACTAGAAGTTCCAGATGAGGAGTGTAGTAGATTTGGAATAATGAATACTCGGGATGATGATAGTATATATGAATTTGAAGAAAAACCAGAAGAGGCAAAAAGTAATTTAGCATCTATGGGGGTTTATATTTTTACTTGGTCGGTTCTTAGACAACTTTTAAAAGATGACAGCCAGGATGAAATATCAAGTCATGATTTTGGGAAAAATATAATAACAAAAATGTTAAATAATGATCAGAAGTTATTTGCATATCATTTCAAAGGATATTGGAGAGATGTTGGTACTATTGAAAGTTTTTGGTCTGCTAATATGGATTTATTATCTGATGATAATGAACTAAATATACATGACGATAAATGGAGAATATATACAGTTAATCCGATGCTTCCACCACAATATATAGGCCCGGAGGCAAGTATAAATAATGCAATGCTCAATGAAGGGTGCACAGTCCTTGGAGAAGTAAATAATTGTGTTCTTTTTCAAAATGTACATGTTGGAAAGGGATCTAAAATATCTAATTCAGTTATTTTGCCAAACACTAAAATAGGAAATAATGTAGTTATAGATAAAGCTATTATAGGAAGCGAAGTTACAATAAGACGTAATTCGTATATTGGTAATGGTCACGATATTATTGTTATTGAAAAAGGACGGGAAATTAAAGCTGATTTAAAGGTCGTAAATAAATTATAAAATTGGGGGAGGCGAAAAAATGCTTAAAAACTATATAGGAATGTTAATGCTAAATGAAGACGAAGATAATATTAAAAGCCTTACAAAATCACGACCTATAGCATCTATACCAATAGGTGGAAGATATAGAATTATTGATTTCGTACTTTCAAATATGGTTAATTCAGGTATTCATAATATAGGTATATTTACTAACACAAAATCTAGGTCTTTAGTTGACCATGTAGGTTCAGGAAAACCTTGGGATTTAGATAGAAAAATAAACGGGTTGTTCCTATTTAATCTTACATCAGAAAGATCTCAATTAAGAGATATAGACGTATTAAGTGGTAATATGGAATATATATATAGAACTAAACAAGAGTATGTAATAATATCTTCTTCATATATGATATGTAATATGGATTATAATGATGCAGCTAAGTACCACGAGGAATCTGGTAGCGATATAACTATAATATATAAAAAAACGAGTAATGGTAAAAAACATTATGTGAATTGTAATACTTTGTATATTAATGAAGATAATAAAGTTTTAAGTATTGGTAAAAATATAGGCGTTGAGGAAAAATTAAATATATCAATGGAAATGTTTATAATGAAAAAAACAACTCTTATAAATATTGTAAACAGTTGTATTCAGAAAGGAAGTTATAATTCAATAAAAACAGCGATATATAATGAGGTATCAAAATTCAATGTAAATGCATATGAGTTTAAAGGATATCTTCAGTGCATAAATTCGCTTCAAAATTATTATAAAACAAGTATGGATATGTTAAATGCTAAAATAATTAAGGAATTATTTTTTAATAATGGGTTAATATATACAAAAGGCAAGGATGAAGCTCCTACTAAATACTTTAATGGATCAGAGGTTAATAATTCTTTGATTTCAAATGGATGTATTTTGAAAGGAAAAATAGAGAAAAGTATAATTTCAAGAAGGGTTATTGTTGAGGCTGGTGCCGTGCTTAAAAATTGTATAGTATTTCAAAATTGTGAAATTAAAAAAGGATGTAAACTCACTAATGTTATAATTGACAAAAATAGTATTATAAGTGAGAACACAGTACTTGAGGGTTCACAGGAGTTCCCGGTTGTTATAGAGAAAAAAATTAGAGCATAAAAACATTAAATTTAAGGCACAAATAAATAACTACAGTAATGTGTTATTTATTTGTGTCTAATGGGGGGTTTATATGAAAGTATTATTTGTGGCGTCGGAAGCTTATCCTTTTATAAAAACAGGAGGTCTGGGGGATGTGGTATATGCATTACCTAAGGCTTTGAGAAAACTTGGAATAGATGCAAGAGTAATTATACCTAAATATAGTAAGATCCCTTTGGCATTTAGAAGCTGTATGGAGAACATAGATTATTTTAATGTAGAGGTTGGATGGAGAAGTAAGTATTGTGGATTAGAATATTTAAAGTACGATGGAGTGCCTTATTATTTTGTAGATAATGAGTATTATTTTAAAAGACCTCATATATATGGAGATTATGATGATGGTGAGCGTTTTGCTTTCTTTTCCAAAGCAGTAGTTGAGGCTATAAAATATATGGGAGATTTTAAACCGGATATAATCCACTGTAATGATTGGCAAAGCGCCGTTATACCAATAATTCTTAAAGATAAGTATAGTAAAGAGGAGTTATACAAGGAAATAAAAAGTGTATTTACTATACATAATTTACAATATCAAGGAATATTTCCAAAAGAAACGTTAAGCGATTTGCTAAACTTGGATTGGAAGTACTTTAATGAAAATCAAATGAAATTTTATGATTCTATCTCTTTCATGAAAGGTGGAATTGTATTCGCGGATGCTGTAACTACAGTAAGTAAGACCTATGCGAAAGAAATTCAAACTCCTTTTTATGGAGAAAGATTAGATGGATTATTATCTTCAAGGGAAAGTAGCTTATATGGAATAGTAAATGGTATAGATTATGAAATCCATAGTCCTAAAGTTGATAAAAAAATATTATATAATTACGATATGAAAAATGTGGATCAGAAGACTAAAAATAAGTTAAAGCTCCAAGAAAGATTAGGTTTTACCGTAACTGAAGATATACCAATGATAGGAATTGTTACAAGACTTGTTAAGCAAAAGGGGTTAGATCTAATTGTGGAGAAACTCCAGGAACTCCTTAGCCTTGATATTCAAATAGTAGTACTTGGTAATGGTGACGGATATTATGAGGATATATTTCAGTATTATGCGTCTATTTATCCAAGCAGAATATCAGCAAA
>NZ_CALEVF010000152.1 GCF_937920395.1 uncultured Clostridium sp.
TATATTCAAGACTAACTAGTTCATCTAATTTTTTCATAGATCACTTTACACTACCGAAATGTTTAACGATTACATTGCAATTACATATAATAATTACATTTGTTATCCACTAACATATTCACTATAGCCGAGTGGTAATTTCTTGTAAACAACCAATACCTATCTTAAACCTTCACTTTTGATTATATTGAGGTAAATTTTGATTCATAAAGTACCGCTAGGCCTTTTATAACCCAAAAATATAGAAAGAACTAGACAGTCTAATTTAATTATTTGTACATTTTCACTCCATAAAACAATATAGGTTGTTAACTGCACCTTATAAATCTTTCGGCAGCAAACAACCCATATATAAAAGCTAAGATATTTTCATACAATAAAATTTGTACTATTTATTTCTTAAAAAACTATTTCTAAACTCGCCTGGCGTTATTCCCTCTAATTTTTTAAAACTTCTGCTAAAACTTTGGTCATTATTATAACCAACCTTTTCTGCAATCTCCTTGATTGTACCACTAGTTTCTACTAGAAGTTCTTTAGACTTTCTAATTCTTAAGCCTGTAATATAATCCGTAACGTTTATACCTATGCTATCCTTAAACACCTTTCTAAGATGGGGATAGCTAAGTCCAGTTGCACTAGAAATAGTATTAATATCTATATCATTTTTGGTATAATTGTTTTCAATAAACATTATGACGTCTTTAACATGATTTTTAAATATTTTATCATCATTTTCTCTATAATGTATGATTTTCTGATAGAAATGTGTTAATACATCTCTTATATCATCCAGTGTTTCCTTTTCAATCAATTCATTATATATATTACAATGCGTTCCAAAAACATCTGATATCCTATCGTTTGAAGAAATAAGCAGTTTCAATGTATTTCCCACCAACTGATATAAAATCTGTGTTATATTATCGTAGCTTAACTCTTGATTAATTTTTAATTCATCAATCAAAGCTTCTAGCTCACTTTTAAGTTTTTCAAATTTATTACTTCCCATATAGTTCATTATGCATCTTTCTCTTGTGACAGGATAATAAAATTCTTTATTTAATCTGCTTTCAATCATAGAAATATCTATAAAAGATTTCTCACCATAAATTAACTTGAACTTAATTGCTTCGCAAGCCTCGCCATAGCTGTATTTTATATTCTCCTTTAACTTATAATATCTTCCTGTTGCAATGCTTAAGGATATTCCATGGTTTTTCATTAGTTCATTATTAATTTTACTGTATACCTTTGAAATAAATTCTTGTGAATTCAAGGTATTTTCCTTAGTAGAATTTATTATTATAACCAATTTATCCTTATGCAATATCACCCCATGATTAGGTGATCTAACACCTATCATCTCTTCATAAGCTTTAATAATTAAGAGCTTTAGTGTATACTGTTCATCATATTCGTAAAGCCTTTCAAACTCAATGTACCTATCAATAGATAAAATTAAACACATAAAATAAGAATGTGGATAATTCACTTCATTATTTTCCTCATCAACCTTTCCTTCAATAAGACGTAATATACTAAGTTGCTTTAGATCCTTATTACTTTTTTCAATATTAATATTAAGCTGTTTTCTTTCATTAATAATATAATTAATAGAATTTGATATTTGAAGCAACTCATTTATGTCTACCCCTTCACCAATCACCTTTTCTTCCTTGAGGTTTTCGATTATATTTCTTATTGGACTATATATTCTATTAGAAATAATATACGACAAAACTACACCAAGTACCAGTATAATAAGAGAAACTGCCGCTATAAGAATCTTAAAAATAATGGCTTTTTTAAATAAATTGTTAATTGATGAAATTTCTATATAAATTAAACCCGTTAAATTTGACTTTGAAAAGGTCACAAGGTACTTTTTACCTTTAATTATCATTTGGAAATAGCCATTTTGATCCTTGGAAACCAATGATTTTGATATAATACTCAAATCATTATCTTCTATACCTTTTATACTCTTCCCTTTATAAGAAAATAAATGCCCACTTTTATCAGCAATGAAATCTAAACCCTGCTCATTGCCTTTCTCTGAATCCATATACTTATACAGAAAGTTTTCATTTATATTAATAGCTATTGCTCCTGTAAATGTTGCCGTATATTCGTTGATTGGGAAAACCAAAGTAACTACAGTTGGTGACATAGAAGCAATTGAAGCTGTTTTATTTATAACATTTTCCTTAGGAATCCTTGAACCACTTAACACTGTTTCGATTCCTTCCTTGTTAAGCTTATGTATCCACTCATTATCTGCAAATTCACTCTCTTTGTATATACCTGCACCACCTGTGGTTACAACCAGTTTTTGATCTCTATTGTACAAATAAATAGAATGAATACATGGATTTAGATCTTTTACATTCCCTAGTACTTTAATAATTCTATCAACTCGAACTAAGTCATTTCCATCTTTTAAAATATTTGAAATATTAACATATCTAATATAATCTAAACTGGGATCTTCAGTTATTCTAAGTGCATCTCTTGTTAATCCATTAAATATCCCATCTATGGTATTTTGAGTTACCATAAGCTTACTTAAATTTGAATTGCTAATTTCTTTTTCATAGTAATTTATCATGTTATAGTGAAATATAATTAAAAACACAATTACAGGCACAAGTAAGAATATTAAGAGTGACGAAATTAATTTAATAAACAATTTTCTTGATTTAAATCTTAGTATTTTTTTCATATTTTTACCCCTAGTTTTATTATTACAATATAATACTAATAATACCAGTTATAATTATTTTAAGCAATGTAACGATTACATCTCCAGAGCTTTGCTAGCCACAATATAGCTATTTTATTATGATGTATGCCTTTTACTGCTACTATATAAGATAAGGTTATAATGTATATATAAAAATTAAAACAAAGAAATACTATTGACTGAACATATAATTAGGATTACAATTTAATAAGATTAATTTAAACATATATATTGTAATTAAACAGCTTAGTTGTAATTTGTCATCTTTATTATCTTTATGAAACGAGTGGTTAATAATGTGACAACACTTGCATAAGCAATAAAATAAAAAAATAAGGAGTTTATAATGGAAAAGATGAAATATGTATTAGACGAATATCCTAGGCCGCAATTTGCTAGAGAATCATGGGATAATTTAAATGGCACATGGAATTTTTCTTTTGATGATAAGAATGAAGGAGAAACAAAAAAATGGTATGAAAATACCATATTTCCTAGGAAAATCAATGTACCTTATGTTTATGAAAGTTTAGCTAGTGGTATTAATGATAAGACGTATCATGAAAACGTTTGGTATCAAAGAGAATACTTAATAAATTCAGAGTACGATAAAAAAAGGGTTATACTTAATTCCCAAGGTGCAGATTATATAACAAAGCTATGGATTAATGGAATTTATGTAGGGCTGCACAAGGGTAGTAGCAACAAATTTAAATTTGATATAACAGATCACGTAAGGTTTGGAGAGGTAAATATTATTGTTATTAAATGCGAAGATTCAAAAAGTACCTGTCAGCCAAGAGGAAAGCAAAGGTGGCATGATGAAAGTTATGGTTGTTGGTATGTACAGTCTACTGGTATATGGAAGACAATATGGATGGAGTATTTAGACAATATTAATCTCGAAAAAGTTAAAATTACACCCAATATAGATGAGGCAACAGTTTCCTTTGAATATACCATAAATAATTTTAAAAAAAATAATGAAATTTGGTTAGTTACACAGATATCTTTTAGGGGTACATTAATTCGGGAAGTATCAACAAAACCAGATCGAAGTTATTTTACATTAATTACTGACATTACAAATGATACATTAAATGATGGAGTACATTTGAAATTTATGGTATGGGATATTGAAAATCCTAATCTATATGATGTTAAATTTAAACTTTATGCTGGTAAAGAATTATTAGATGAAGTAAATTCATATTTTGGGATGAGAAAGATATCAATAAATAATGGTAAGGTTTTACTTAACAATCAAGAAATATACCAAAAACTAATACTAGATCAAGGATATTGGCCAGACACACTGCTAACCCCACCAAGCGATAATGCAATATTAGAGGATATAGATAAAACCTTAGCCATGGGGTTCAATGGTGTTAGAAAACACATGAAGGTTGAGGATGAAAGATATTTATATTGGTGCGATAAAAAAGGAGTATTAGTTTGGTCTGAATTTCCTGCTACCTATGAATATAATGATGAAAGTATAAATAATTTTATTCCGGAATGGCTTGAGGTTGTACAGCAAAATTATAATCACCCCTCCATTGTGACGTGGGTTCCAATTAATGAATCCTGGGGAGTACCTAATATTTTAGTAGATAAAAAGCAGCAGCATTTTACCCAGGCGCTATATTACTTAACGAAAGCTATAGATAAAACAAGGCCTGTGGTTGTAAATGATGGATGGGAGCACACCATCTCTGATATTTTAACTATTCATGATTATGAAGAACTTGGGAGTGTATTTGCAAAAAAATATGCTGATAAGGACGGTATTGTAAGTGATAAAGTACTTAATAGCAATAAACGATCAAATTTTGCACATGGCTACTCATATAATGATCAGCCAATAATTATAAGTGAATACGGTGGTATAGCATTTAAAAATGATGAGGGTTGGGGTTATGGAAATCAGGTGAAAAATGAAGAAGAATTCTTAGCTAGATATATGTCTATTACCGATGAAATTAAAAGGCTTGGATATGCGTGTGGATATTGTTATACACAGATAACAGATGTTCAGCAAGAGGTAAATGGTTTGCTTAATGAAGATAGATCAGCAAAGATAAATCTTCCTAAGATAAAAATTATAAATGACAACATTTTAACATAGTATATTATTAAAATTAATACTTATTTACCTTTAATTATATAAAAGTAATATGCTAGTAATATAAATAACAGTTTAATATTACAACTTTCTTGTAATATTAAACTGTTTATGCTATTATTTGCTTATATTGTATAGAGGGAGGTAACAAATTATGCTAAAGTTATCATTGGATGACCCCCAAAAATTAAGCCAAATAGGTCGTGGATTATCCTCAGAAATTAGAATTGAAATTTTAAAGCTTTTAGGAAAAAAGAATATGAATGTTGGTGAAATCGCACAGAATTTAAATATAGCAGTATCTACAACTGCGTTTAATATAAATATCCTTGATGAAGTTGGTCTTATTACAACACAATTTGAATCAGGTACTAGAGGTACTAAGAAAATTTGCAGTAAAAATTATGATGATGTGAGTATATCTTTATGCCAAAACTACAAGTCAGATAAGGATTATGGGGTTTATAAGGTGGAAATGCCATTGGGATATTTTTCGGATTGTTTAATTTATCCTACTTGTGGCATTGCGGGCGAAGAAAAAATGATAACAATTGAGGATGAACCAGGTGATTTTTTTGTTCCAGAAAGAATGAATGCTGAACTTATATGGTTCAGAAATGGATATATTGAATATAAATTTTCCAGGGGCGATCTTAATAGTAATCGCACCTTAGTAGATAATATACAATTTTCAATGGAAATATGCTCTGAAGCACCTAACTATAATAATGAATGGCCATCCGATATAACACTGTGGGTAAATGATGTGGAAGTTACAACTTGGAATAGCCCTGGTGATTTTGGAGGGGTGAGAGGTAAATTAAATCCTGATTGGTGGTATGAATATGCTTCGCAATATGGAATACTTAAAACTTGGGACATAACGAACGTAGGTACTTTTGAGGATGGAAGACGTGTCTCGGATGTTAAAGTTACAGATGTGCACCTTGATAATAACAGTTTCATAAAGCTAAAAGTAGGTATAAAGGACAATGCTACAAATAAGGGTGGAGTAAATTTATTCGGTAAAAAGTTTGGTAATCACAATCAATCAATTATAATGAAGATTAGGTATAGCCTATTGTAATTACAGTTTAAACAAACAATTCGTATTATTAGTCTTAAAATTCTTAGAAGCACATACTCCGAAGTAATTAGATATGAGAATTTTAAAGTGAAAATTGAAAGTAGAGAGGGTGAAATAATCTATGAAAAAAGTAAATTTAGATAATATCAATTCTGTAATAATACTAAAAGGCGATAATGTAACAGCGTATAGGGACCCAACTGCAATTTACCAAGATGGAATATTTAGAATATTTTATACTTTGGTGGAAACAGAAGAAGATAGTAACATATATATGTATACTGCAATGAGTAAAAGTTGTGATTTAATTAATTGGACAAAACCTAAAAAAATAACGCCAAGAGATAGTAGTTTAAATTTTTCAAGTCCCGGAAATATTATTAGAAATAATGGTAAGTGGATAATCTGCCTTCAAACTTACCCAAGACAAAATGGAGAAAAATATGCAAATGGAAGTGCAAGGGTTTGGTCTATGGAAAGTGATGATTTGGACAACTGGAATTCTCCTGAAGTTATGAAGGTAAAAGGTAATGATGTATCAATTGTGAATATGGGAAGAATGATAGATCCATATCTAATTGAAGATAAGGATGAAAAGGGAAAATGGTGGTGTTTTTACAAGCAGAATGGTGTAAGCATATCCTATTCATATAACTTAAGAGATTGGATTTATTTTGGTAATGGGAGCTCTGGGGAGAATGTGTGCATTATAATTAAAGATAACCAATATAACTTGTTTCATTCTCCAGATAATGGCATAGGATTAATGAAATCAAAAGATTTAATAAATTGGGAAAAATCCCAAGAGCAAATTACGTTAGGTCAACAGGAATGGGAATGGGCAAAGGGAAGATTAACGGCAGGTTTTGTACTTGATTGTACAGAGATTGAAGGAATAAAAAAATATCTTATGTTTTTTCACGGCACAGGACCTCAGGATGAAAGTGTAATTTTTGACACAAATGCATGCATCGGGTTGGCATGGAGTAAAGATTTAATTAATTGGCAATGGCCGTCAATATAACTAATTCAGTCTGAGATACAATTTTACTAAGTAAAAAGTTTATTTCTTCTTGTGTGTCGCAGCTAACAACAAATGAAATATCCTCATTATAAGTAAAGTTGTGCTCATAGGCGCCATCCATAGTTAGACTTTCGAAACGGTCTTTTTATTGTGCCAAAAATTAATGTAAATAATTCCAAACAAATTTAAAATAAATAGTTGACCTTAACTAGCTGGTCTTATGTTTTTATAAGATCTTATTCTTTAGCTTAAGTCTATACTAATTTCATACCCATCAGCTAGATATCTGGAATATGTAAGTTCTACTGGAACACCATTTGAATCGCCAATTTTTTTTCTTGTTAACATAGCTTTAGAATCCTTTATTTCAAAAAATTCTTTGTCTTTTTTATCAGAAATAGCAGCTGATATTACTTCCTTTCCTGAAGTTACTTTATATCCTTTAGCTTCTAAAAGTTTATAAAAAGAACCATTGAAATTATCCTTAGCGGTAAGTGTAACTACTGGACTTATATAATTATGAAATAAAGCAACAGTCTTACCATCAACGTGAATTACTCTTATCATCACTAAGACATTATCTTCCACAGTTATATTAAATAATTCAGCTACCTCTTTTGGTGCCTGTACAACTTTAACTTCTAAAAGTTTTTTTTCAGCTTTTTCTCCAATTTCTTCTAATTGTATAAATGAAGATTTCATCACTGTAGCTACTTCAAGCTTTTTTTCTATAACAATAGTACCCTTTCCTCTCTTTCTATCAATATAACCATCTTGCATTAATTTATCTAAGGCTTGCCTTACAGTAATTCTTGATACCTCATACTCTTTAATTAGCTGCATCTCAGGAATAATGCTATCCCAACTTTATACTCTTCTTTTTCTATCTTTTCTTTAAAAAAAAATATAATTGACTCCATAGTGGCTTGGCTCCAGCACTAAAATCCAAACTCATCTTTGTGCTCCTCTCTCCTAATATAAATTTTTTGACTTGTTGTAAAATGAAGTTGAACCAATAAAAAATCCATAGTGGATTAATTCTG
>NZ_CALEVF010000153.1 GCF_937920395.1 uncultured Clostridium sp.
ACATAAAAATGATCTAATACTCCGCCTAATTCTCTTATTGAATGCATAGCCAAAGTTGGACTTCCCATATCTACTGAACGTATATTTAAATGAGTTGAAGATATTGGCCCAATTGTTGAACCACCCCTAGCATCAGACCTATTAACAAATTTTTGTACTGGTACGCCAGCCTTTTCGCAAATCAATTCATAAACTGCATCTGAGTTACTATCAGTTGTATAACTTTGACTCGCACTAATTTTTATAACTGGCCCTTTGTTAATATATGGTTTGTTTGTTGGGTCATTTTTTTCTGGACTATTAGGATGAACAGCATGTGCATTATCTGCAGATATTATAAATGATTTAGATATAGCTCTAAAAAAGTCTTCACGATCTTTACCCTGAGAAATTGTAATACGTTCTAAAATATCAACTAGCATGTTTGAGTCAGCACCCTGCTTTGTTGAACTTCCCACCTCTTCGTTATCAAAACAAACAATTACATTTGTCGCCTGTACAGATGAGCCCCTAGCTATCGCACTTATCCCAGCATGTACCATAGCTAAATCATCCAACCTTGAGCTTGATATAAATTCATTATTAAGCCCGATAATTGATCCTTTTTCATATTCATAAAGAAACAAATCAAAATCAATAATTTGCTTAATATCTACAGATAATTCTTTTGCAATTGCACTAATAAGATAATTATTTTTTTCTAGATTTTCATTAACCAATGAGAGTAATGGCAATAGATCCTTTTGCTTATTTAGTTCAATACCAGTATTAATATTTCTATTCATATGAATAGCTAAATTAGGAATTATCATAATTGGTCTTTTTATATTTACAAGCCTAGTTTCAGGATGCAAAAGATTATCACTCTCTAAGGTTACCCTACCAGCTATTGATAATGGCCTATCCATCCATGTATTTAATATAGGTCCTCCATAAACTTCTGTATTTAATCTTACATAAACATTATCTACTACCATTTCCGGACTTGGCTTTATTCTAAAGCTTGGTGAATCTGTGTGTGCTCCAATAATCTTAAACCCACTTTTCTCAATATCTCCCTTTCCAACTACAAAAGCAGTTAGTGCAGAATCATTTTTAGTTACGAAATATTTTCCACCTTTTTCAAGTCTCCATTTATCTTCTTCCTTAATTTCCACAAAACCTGATTTGCTTAACTCTTCTTTAGCCTTTGATACAGCATGATATGCTGTTGGACTATCATAAATATAATCAATAAGATTCTGGGCAAATTCTAATTCTTTAGACATATATATTCCTCCAATTAATGCTAAGATATATAAGCACCTTGCTTATCTCTATTATTAGTATAACAAATTTCATGCATAATATTTCTATAAGAACTAAATAAATGCTATAATTAATAGTAAGAATTATATTTGAATTTATTTTTTCAAATTATACAATATAACTAGAGGTGTAAATATGTTAACAAAATTTTTAATATCAAAATTCGTAAAAAATTACAAAGATACTACTAATAAAAAAGTGAGAGATGATTACGGTTATCTAGGTGGCTTAGTTGGAATTATACTAAATTTAATACTTTTTACTACTAAATTAATTATAGGAATAATATCAAATAGTATAGCAATTACAGCAGATGCCTTTAATAATTTATCGGATGTCGCTTCATCAGTTATTACAATTCTAGGTTTTAAATTAGCTAGTAAACCAGCAGATAGAGAACATCCTTTTGGTCATGGAAGGCTTGAATATATTTCTGGCCTTATAGTCTCGTTTATAGTAATTCTAGTAGGTTTTGAATTTATTAAAACCTCTTTTGATAGAATAATTCATCCATCAAAAGTTATCTTTAATCTTATACCCTTTATATTAATATTAGCCTCAATAGGTGTTAAACTTTGGATTAGTGGGTTTAATAAGATTATGGGCAAAGCTATAAACTCATCAGCACTGCAAGCCTCTTCAACTGATGCATTAAGTGATGTAGTAAGTTCAAGTTGCGTTGCACTATCACTTCTCCTATCTATTTGGATTGATTTCCCATTAGATGGGTACATAGGTATACTGGTATCCCTTATAATAATATATGCTGGATACTCACTTGTAAAAAAAACTATAAATCCGCTTCTTGGTGAAGCACCTGATATAGAACTTGTAAGCGGAATTCGTTCAAAATTATTATCATTTGATCATATTACCGGTTGCCATGATCTAGTTATACATAACTATGGCCCTGGAAGATGCATGGGCTCTATTCATGCTGAAGTTCCTTGTGATATGTCTATAGTTAAAATCCATGAAATTATAGACGAAGCTGAAAAAGAAATCTCTGATGAATTTAACCTATATTTAGTTATTCACATGGATCCTATAAATAAAACGGACAAGGAAGTTAACGCATCTCGCTTAGAGCTTCTAAATGTATTAAAATCTTTTCCTATAATAAAATCAATTCATGACTTTAGAATTGTAGGCGAAGGCAATCATAAAAATTTAATTTTCGATATTGTAATTGATTTCGATCCTAAATTTTCACTAAGTGATGAACTTAAACTCCAAGATGATATTAATCAAAAGCTAAAAAAATCTTACCCTTATTATAATGCCGTTATGACAATAGATAGGGATTATATAGGCGTATAGTTATTGCTTAAAACTTAGGAAGGTATATTTTACTACAAATGCATTCACGACCCTAAGAACTACTAATTTTATTATTACTAAATCTGCTAAAAACCATAAACTCACTATCGCTCAAACATATGGATTTTTTAACGCATCTTAAGTAATAATAAAACAAGAAGTTCTAAAGCTTGTTCAATTCATTTTACGTATAATATACCTTTTTTCAGTATTAACCTATAATCCTATATATAATATATATTAGTGGAATTTCCCACTGCTATTATTTTGTTTTTTAGAAAAGTTAAATTGACATTTTATGCAAAGCTAGCTATACTTAAAATGTAAAGTAAACATTGCAAAGGAGATCTGATATGAAAACATGTATTCAAGAACTAAGAAAAAAAAATAAATTATCTCAAGAAGAACTAGCATTAGCAGTTGGTGTTTCAAGACAAACAATCACATCCTTAGAGTGTGAAAAATATACAGCATCACTTGTTCTTGCATATAAAATAGCAATATATTTTAATCTTACAATTGAAAAAGTTTTTGATTTTTCAAGAATTAATAAGTTATAAAATGGAGGAATTATAAATGGTAGAATATAAAAAATCATTAAGTAAAAAATTAAAACTTATGAGAACTTTCGCTTGCCTCGCAGCTATAACCTTTATATAGAAGAACATGATGAGAGAACAAAACTTATTTATGATAAAACTGGTGTTTCTGGATTTAGATTATCATTAGTTGCAATAACAACAACTACTATTATCGCCGGATTTTTTAATCAAATAGTTTTTCTAACTTTACTTGCTGTTCTATTTTCTATGATTCTGGTATCCATATTTTTAAAATTATATTATAAAAATAAATTTTAATAATCACTTTTGGAACCAATTTCCATGTTACTATATTTAATTCAAGTTTCCTAATTTACTGTTTTATATACACATTCATTTCATTACTTGGAACACTTATGGGCGATTTAATTCTTAAATTCAAACATAAATTCATTAGTAAAAATAAATAAATATATCCGGCTAAATGATTTTTCAAATAATCTAAGAAGATATAATTGAATAACTTTTAGAAATTATTTTTCTACATCCTTAACTTATGGCTATGTCTAATATATATGTTCCTTATTATTGAAATTTATGTTATATATAGTATGTAACTATAGTATAATTTAGTAAACGGTTGCATGAAATTTCAAATATTAATATATTAGTAATATAATAATTGATATCTAAATAAAAAACAATAAATTTAGGGGGTTAAGATATGGGAGTGCTTAGTGTATATGGTTCATTTTATTTTATTTTCTTAATAGTTATTGCAGGATTAGGTATATACACAACGATTTTATTTATAAAGGCATTGAAAATATATATTAAAAAAAATTCATAGTACTACATATTTCTAAAAATCTCAATTAAGGAAATCCATTTGTCTTTCCTTAAAAAATATCAAATTTTCAACACTATTATTAAGCCTAGCCTATAAGATTATTTATCACATCGGCAGCCTAACGGTTAAAAGACTTTTTTAGAAAGTATATCAAAATGTCAATTTATAAAATAACCTACTTTGAACGCACTCAAGGGCATATAACAAATAAAATTGTTAGATGCCCTTATTGTTCATAGAAGTTTATATAACATATATATGATTTATCCAAAGTGACTCTCAACAAGAAACGAAAAAATTATTGAAAGTGCATTTACAAACTCTTCTTTTTCAACTTTAGTTTCAAAGATTATTTATCACATCGGCAGCCTACCGGCTAAAAGACTTTTTTAGAGAGAATATCAAAATCTTTCACTCTTTTCTCATTTACCATCTTTTGCAGCTACACTATAGTGTAAATAAATAATAGTATGAATTTCTCCAGAATCACTTGCAACAAGAAACGAAGAATCATTAAAAGTGCATTTAGAAACTCTTCTTCTTCAACTTTAGTTTCAAAAATTATTTATCCAATCGACAGCCTACCAGCTAAAAACTTTTTTGGATAGGATATTATGCTCTTTCATTCTTTTCCTCTTTTCCTCTTTTCCTCTTTTCCTCTTTTCCTCCTTGCCATTTTTTACACATACACAAAATAGTGTAGATAATAATATGAGTTTCTCCGGAGTGACTTGCAACAAGAGGCGAAGAAACTATTGAAATTGTATTTAGAAACTCTTCTTTTGCAAATGTAAAATTCTCGTAAGCCTGACAGGAGGTCAGGCTAGCGAACCTGAGCCAGGACGGCGAATGTGAGCGATAGAGGATTTTACATAAGCAAAAAAATAGAGTTTCTTAATGCAATTTCCAGTTTCAAGCTCCTGTTGCAAGACACGCTGGAGAATTTGATAATTTTGTTACCTATAAACATACTTCGTTACTAATCATGTCCTTGTATGTTTGTCTTTTGCATATTATTTTGTGACTACCATCATTAACTAAAACTACTGGAGCCTTAGGTATTTTATTATAATTACTACTCATTGAATAACCATAAGCACCAGTTGATAATACAGCCATAAGATCTCCACTATTTATCTTTGGCAACTTAACTCCCTCAAGAAGTATATCCCCACTTTCGCAACACTTACCTGCTATTGTAACTATTTCCGTACATGGATCACTTATTCTATTCGCAAGTAGACATTGATATTGTGCATTATATAATGCTGGTCTTATATTATCTGTCATTCCACCATCAACTGCCACATATTTTCTAACCTCTGGTATATCCTTTATAGCTCCAACAGTATATAACGTAATACCTGCATTAGCTACAATAGACCTACCTGGTTCAATCACAATAATAGGAAGTTTTATTCCATATTTAATGCACCTTGCTTTAGCTTCCTCAAGTATTACAGAGCAAAATTCTTCTATTTCTTTAGGTTCATCACCCTTATCATAATAAACTCCAAATCCTCCACCTAAATCCAATTCTTCTATATCATAACTAAACTTTTCTTTTATATGTTTAATTAAAGTTGTCATTATATTTACGGCTTCTCTGTAAGGTTCTAACTCGAAAATTTGAGATCCTATATGACAATGAAGTCCTGCAAGCTTTATATTTGATAAACCTAAAGCAGTCCTTATAACTTCTTCAAGCTCATTATTTAATATAGTAAATCCAAACTTTGAATCAATCTGTCCAGTTTTTATATAGTCATGTGTATGTGCTTCAATACCAGGAGTTACTCTAAGAATAATTTGTTGTGTAATTCCCTTTTCCTTTGCATTTTCATTAATAATTTTCATTTCATGAAGATTATCCACCACAAAAGTTCCTACCCCAAGATCTATTGCCATTTTAATTTCATCAATTGTTTTATTATTGCCATGAAAATATATATTTTCAAGTGGGAATTCAGCCTTATAGGCAGTGTACAATTCTCCGCCCGAAACTACATCTAAATATAAACCTTCACTTTTTATAATTTCACACATTGCAATAGTCAAAAATGCTTTTCCAGCATATGCTACCTTATTATGTTCACTCTTAACTTTTAACGATTTATAGAATCTTCTACAATTATCTCGTATAAGCTGTTCGTCCATTATGTATAAAGGTGTACCATATTCCTTTGCTAAGACCTTTGCACTAACTCCTGCAATACTTAGCATATTATTATCATTTTTTATATCACCAAAAAATCTCACATAAATCCCTCCTTTTATTAATATATTATTTATAAATTAAATTCCTTCGCAACTACCTTTATAGCCTTTAGCTTGTCGCTGGTTTTAATTGCACAAGTTATTCTTATTTCTGATGTCGTAATCATTTTAATCTCTATATCATTTTTACTAAAAACCCTAAACATTCTAGCAGCTACTCCAGAGGTTGTCTTCATCCCAAGACCTACCATCGAAAATTTAGTTATATCCTCATCAACTATAACTTTAGTATCAACTGTTATTCTATCTATAATTTTAAGACTATCCTTTAAGCTTTCTTTAGGAATTGTGAACGATACACTCACCATTCCATCTACTGGTGATGATTGACTTATCATATCTATATTAACCCTTTTAGTTCCTATAGCTTCAAATATAGTTGACAATATATTTACATCTTTAGGTATATTCTTAAGCGTTACTGCCACATCATCATCACTTGTCGCAATACCCGTTACTGGTTTACTTTCCATATCCACGTTATTTACCTCCTTAATTATAGTTCCTTTAATATTACTATCACTTAATCCTACATATATAGGTATACCATATTTTTGAGCAAGTTCTATTGATCTTGAATGCATTATCTGAGCTCCCAAACTTGCTAGTTCAAGCATTTCTTCATATTCTATTTCATCTAATTTTTTTGCATCGCTATAAGCTCTAGGATCTACACTATATATACCAGAAACGTCCGTATATATTTCACATCTTCCATTAAGTTTTACAGCAAGTGCAACCGCCGTAGTATCAGAACCACCTCTACCAAGCGTGGTAATATCCCCTTCTTCATTTATCCCTTGAAAGCCAGCAACTATTACAATTTTACCTTCTTTTAAACTTTTTTTAATTTTGTTACCATGTATATCCTCAATTAATGCCTTACCATATTGTCCACTAGTCTTAATTCCAATTTGGTATGCAGTATAACTTATTGCATCATGTCCAAGTCCCTTAATTGCCATAGCAAGTAATGCACTTGAGATTATTTCTCCCGTTGAGAGTAATGCGTCTAATTCCCTTTTATCAGGTTCTTCCCCTATTCCCTTTGATAAGGATAATAAATCATCTGTAGTGTCCCCCATAGCCGATACTACTATTACTAAATCCGTGTCCTTATTTTTTCTTTTTATTATGCTCTGTGCGATCTTTTTAATTTTTTCTGTAGTGCCTACCGATGAACCACCGTACTTTTGAACAACTACTGCCATAATCAAATCATCTCCTGGGTCGCTGCCTAATAACAGCTAATAGAATTTAAAACATTTTTATATTTCTTAATACATCATTGATATTTAAACTTTATCTTTTGTGATATTGATACATCTCTCCAAAAAAAAATAATACAGCAAAGGAACACCCTTGCTGTATAAAATATGTTGTTTTACACAAACCTCGTGTACCTTGTAGCTCTCCACTAATAAATCAGTGACAGCCCTACACATATTATGTGTAAAACCAGAAAATAATTTTACCAAATATATTTTCTTCGGCCATAACTCCTTTTCTTATTTTTCCTCGCTTGCAAGCTCCAAATAAGTACTAATAGACACAGCACCTCTACCCTAGGTAGTTCATTATTTAATTAGTTACTAGTTTATCACAGTATTCTTATATTCACAAGTATTTATTATATACACCATTCAAACTAAATTGCATACCATATATATGACAATGTTATTTAAATTTAGGAGATGATAAAATGTGCGGTATTGC
>NZ_CALEVF010000154.1 GCF_937920395.1 uncultured Clostridium sp.
CCAAATCTTAAAAGTTATCCACAGTTTTTATTTTTGAATTCTGCAAGCCCCTATATTTAACCTTACTTAATTTTATATTTTTCTTATTCTAATATTTTTCTTATTCTAATAAGATCCTTACTACAATACTTACTATATAGAATAATTTCTACATTATTTATTAAATTCCTTCTAAAAATCACAATATTAAAAACAAAACCACCATTATTATTAAATCGATGGTCTAAAGGCAATTGTTTTACTCAAGTTCGAAATCGCCAATATAAAGCTGATAATATTTTCCTCTCTGTGATATTAACTTTTCGTGATTACCAGACTCTATGATTCGGCCTTCCTCAAGCACCATAATTTCATCAGCATTTTTTCTTTAATAAATCCATTTGTTTTACCCATAGAACTTTGCTGTTTAATAAAATTTTCTTGAACCACATTGTTTAGACGCTCGTAGGTACGAAATACTCTCTCAAAAATAGGATGAGCATTGATAATAGTTATGTAAATCCCGTATCCTAGAAATGGTATAGCTATAAGAAATATTAAAGCTAGTTTTGCATTAAGGCTAAAAGCCATAATTAAAGAAAAAATAAGCATTAGTGGCCTTCGTACTAAAATACGAATGATCATCTGATAAGCATTTTAAACATTGGTCGCATCTGTAGTTAACCGCGTTACTAAGCTTGCAGTTGAAAATTTTTCAATATCCGCGAATAAAAAATTCTATATATTGTAATACATTTGTCGTAGTACATTCTTTGCATACCCTGCAGAAGCTCTGGCTGAATATTTCCCTGATAACATACCAAAAAAAGTGAAAATATAGTGCATAAAACTAGTACACTACCCATTTTCTCAATGTAACTTAGGTTTCCTTTTGATATTAGGTTGTCAATAATTTGTGCCATTAAGAAAGGAATTATAACCTCCATACATTAATATTTGTCATTAACCTTACAGTTAGGTAGCTAACAACATAGTAAAAAAAATAACTATCTGCATATGTCTAACAAGATAATTAACTATTCTATATTTTTTGAAATTTTTTGTTCAACCAGAATAATTTGGGCTTCTATTTTTAGATGAATGCTAAAAGCTTTCTCTGTGAGAATAAGTTTTTTTAGTCGTGCATCACAAGACACCGCCTGCCTCGTTATTAATCCATTTTTCTCCATGAGTTGCAAGATACCCGTGGCTGTAGATCTCCTAATGTTAAACTCAATTTCAACATCTTTTTGGAAGATATCCTTTTTTCTCTACATTATCACAAAGATAATCAATGATCCAACACTGCATTCCTGTTATACCATCAATCTCGCACTTTGAAACGCTAATATCAATTTGGCGTTTTACTTGATTAGAAAGTGTTTTTACTACAAATCCTATGGCCTTTGAACGATCCACAAAGCACCTCCCTATTGTTATGTTAGTATGCTAACAACTTTAATACTTGGTATTATAATTGTCAAACTTTATAAGCATAGCTTTTAACAAGACTATAACTAAAATCAGTGCTGGATTATTTAATATTGATTATTAAATAATCCAGCACCTTTTATGACTTCCTGCTCGGTAAATAAACTTAATACAGCTTCATTATATTCATTTAAGTTTTGCGACTTCTTTATTTTTTTAGCATACTTTTTATTATCTGAAAATATATAAATCATATACCCCCATAATTCTTTCATTCTAAATATTGCATTTTTCTCTTCATCAAATACTTCTATATATTTATATAGAAGTTCATCATGAAAATCTTTTAATGCTTTTTTATCTATATTGGTATTGTTTTTAATCTCATTCATTAAGTTTGGATTAGCTATTATCCCTCTTCCTAGCATTACTGTTTTTACTTTCGGAAAAGTTTTCATTAATTTATTATGATCATCACTAGTGAAAATATCCCCATTATAACACACTGGATTTATGCTTAAAGATAAAGCATCTTTAAATACCTGTAAATTAGGTTTGTTCCCATAAAAATCCTTTTGTATTCTTGGATGTATAATTAATTCTTCTAAAGGATATTTATTATACATTTTTATTAGCTCATAAAATTCTTGTGGACTATCCTTTCCTATTCTAGTTTTTATAGAAATATTTATATCACTTATTTTAAATATTTCATCTAAAAACATATCAAGTTCTTCTCTTTTGGCTAAAAAACCTGAGCCTCTATTTTTTGAAACAACTGTTCCAGCAGGACATCCTAAATTTAAATTAATCTCATTATAACCCAATTGTTTTAATTTTTTACAAGTAATGATAAAACCTTCTGAATCATTAGTAAGTATTTGTGGAACTACATTCATTCCTTTATTGTTTTCAGGCAAAACATCTCTTAATTCTTTAGACTTAAGACTTCTACTTTTATTTGTAACAATAAAAGGTGTAAAGTATTTATCTATGTTGTTAAAATATTTTTTATAAGAATTTCTATAGACGTATCCCGTAATGCCTTCCATTGGTGCTAAATAATATTTCATTCTTCTTCTCTTGCTTTCTCAAGTGCCTCTAAAAACATTTCAGACGGTTGTGCACCAGATATCGTATATTCATTATTAATTATAAAATAAGGAACACCACTGATTCCAAGTTTTGAAGCCGCTTCTTCATCTTTTCTTACTTCGTTACTATACAGATTTGATTTTAAAATACTTAATGCTTTTTCCCTATTAATACCGACTTCGTAAGCAAGACTAGCTAACACTTTATGATCAGATATATTTAAAGCATCTACAAAATATGCCTTTAGAATTCTTTCTGATAATTCATTCATCTTACCTTGTGTTTTTGCATAATGTGCTATTCTGTGAGCATCAAAAGTATTTGTTGGAATTAAATCATCAAAATTATAATTAAGACCTATAGCTTTAGCCTGCGTTGCTATTTGATTGTTTGATTCTTTAGCTTGTTCTACAGGTATGCCATATTTTTTTGCTATAATCTCATTAATGTTTCCATCAACTTTCTTTTTAGCTGCTGGATCAAGCTCAAAGCTTTTAAAAACTAATTCAACCTCGCCCTTATATTCATATTTTTCTAAAGCAATTTCTAATCTCCTTTTACCTATATAACAAAAAGGACACACAAAATCAGACCATATTTCTATCTTCATACTATTCCTCCTCAATCCTCTGTTTTATATACAATGCCTTAAGCTTTAAACTAATATACATTTTTTTCATTTACCCATCTCATTTATTTGGGTAAGAATAAATGTTAGCTCTTAGAGCTTTCTTTGTCAATACTTATTATTCAACTGCCCACCATTTATTATAATAATATTTGTCATAATATTCAAATACATAAAATATATCATTAAAGTAACATTTTTTATTCTTAATCATTTAAAAATTTACCAATTTTTCTCAAGTATAGTTATACTATTTATATATTAATAAACCTTTTTTCTATTGATTTTACACTTGTAAAGCTATAAAGCGTAATGCTATAATGAATTTATTGAAAATTATAAATTATGAATTATGAAAGGAATGATTAAATCATGGAAACAAAGTTACAAAAAAAATTTGGTCTCATTACTGCAATAGCAATGGTTATTGGCATCGTTATAGGTAGTGGTGTTTTTTTCAAAGCAGAAAAGGTATTAACTGCAACTGGAGGTGATCTTAAACTAGGTATTTTAGCTTGGGTAATTGGCGGTGTTATTATGATTTCTTGTGCTTATACTTTTGCTGTAATGGCAACTAAATACGAGAAAGTAAATGG
>NZ_CALEVF010000155.1 GCF_937920395.1 uncultured Clostridium sp.
TAGAATAATAAGGTTTTAGTATCTCTCTAAGAATATCTAAGTCTAAGCAATACAATTTAGATATAGAAAGTTCAAGTTCTATAATTTTTTTAGGCATAGATTTGTAGAAATATGAGAGATTTGAAATAATAAATTGCTGATAATCAGCATGAGAATTCCAATTTTCAAGCATAAAATAATCCTTCTAGTAAAATATGTCTTTAGGAGGAGGACCGCAAAATTTTACAGACTTGTCAAGTGTTTTATGCAAAAAAAGTGGGGGAATCAATAAAAAATAAGGATACTAAAAATGAGTAATCGCAGGAACTAAGTAGTTTCCGTGAGATCTCTATTTAGGGGAGGGGGAAATTACGTCTATTTTTAGAAAATAATCAAGACTTAGAAGGATTTAAGATACATTTGTGGAAATTAGAGTTAATATTCTTAGTGTTAAAGCAAATTTCAGAAAGAGGGAAAAGATTGAATCCCCATAGTAGTGGAAACGCGGCATCGTTCTTTAGCTTGTTTCAGAAATTGAGCAATTTTAGTGACTATCATCATTTAAGTATATGCTTATGGTGATAGTTTTTATGGGCTCAACATCTGAATCCAAACCTATTCATAATGTGTAATAAATTTACCATAGCTTATCGTCATTTTATGTGCTACAAAAACTTCTTTAATTCATTAAGTTGCCATTCTCGTTCCAAGGTTATAGCATCAATATCATTGGAACTAATTAATCCTATTGTTTTTATGGCATAATCTGATGCTACCATCGCATGTTCTCTCATATGTCCACTTGATACCGCTTGACCAACTACTCTTAATGCTGTTTTCTTTATTTGTGAATCGCACTCACGAGCAATTCTGTGAATTTTAAAGCCAGCCTGCCTTACATCATACATTCTCGCTTTACCTGTTTGCCATAATTCATTTACTATAAATCCATCAACTATTACATCTATCGAATTATAATCTATATCTACAGTGTCCAAAATATGTTTTGCCATTATCAGAGACCATTTCGCTAAATCTACTTGGCTAACTTTTTCATATAATTCATTAATTTTAGCCCTTAATTCGTTATTATCTATTATCTTTATTTTCACTTTTGTTGGCATAGCATACCTCCCTAAAAATATTTGATTATTTACTTCAACATATTTTACAGATGTGAACAACTTATTAGATGGGTGCTATCTTACTTACAGTGTCATCCCAATTTCTGCAAAGAGTTCATGTATATTCCCATCTGGGTCTGCAAATAATGCTGTTCTTTGTCTCCAAGGCATATCCTGTGGTTTATGGATAGGAGTTGCTCCCTTTGCAATTAGATGTGTAAATGATTCATCAACATCATTTGGATTTTCACATGGAAAAGCCAGTTCAAAAACTTGACCAATTACTGCTTTCTCATATTCATTGTTATAAACATACATAACATCTCTCATACAAATAGCAAATCGGACGCCCTCATTTTCAAATTCAACATAATTACCAAGGTCATTTTTAATCTTAAATCCAAGAACTTGATTATAAAAATTTTTCATTTTATCTATATTATTTGTCCAAATCGTAACAAGATTAATTTTTGCTTTCATAATAGTTTCCTCCTTCTTAATTTAATATGTGTATCGTGAATATTATTTTACATTTTCGACATGACCTGTTCAGTGTATCTTTTCTTTAATAATTCTTACAGTTATTATGACGAACTTTACGAATGTTACGACTTAACATTTTCTAATTGTATTTATAGTAATCTAATAATTTTTCAGATTCATTACAACAAAAATTAAATTTTTGAATTTCAGATTTATCAATCCATTGAATTTGCTCTATCTCCAAATTATATTGTATTTGTTCATTTATCTTACCTGTATATACAATTAATACATATCTATTATCTTGATTGATAATATAGACTTTAAATAGTTTTAAGTCCTGAATACTACAATTAATTTCTTCCCTTACTTCTCTTCGAATACACTCTTCTGGTGTTTCATTATCTTCTAATGCCCCTCCAACAGTTTCCCACAAAAGCGAAAATTTTTTTTTAGACTTGCTCCTTTGAGCAATTAAAAGTTTATTATCATTATCTTTAATTATTATTGAGCAACCTATATATGTATTCACTTCAAACCTCCATTTATTTCGTAAAATTTTACTGTACCTTCATAATAAAAGAATGTTATCAATTAATACTCTTCTTTTAAAATTGCCATAATAATCTTATCATGGAATTCTCCATTTCTGTAAAATGCTTGTCTCATAACTCCTTCTGTTTTGAAGTTAGCATTAGTATAGGCTTTAATTGCTCCTATATTTTTTTCTGAGACAGTAAGCATAATTCTATTGAGCCCTAATTCATGAAAAGCATTTTTAGTTATTTCTTTCGTAATAAATGTACCAACACCTTTTTTATGATATGATTTGTCACCAATAAATATAAAGTATTCTCCAGATAAATTTGTTTCGCTTATTTGTGTTATTCCAGTATATCCAAGTAACTTTTTGTTTGTAGTATCTATATCTACTATTGCTTTATTATATGCTAATTTATCTAATAAAAGCGTATCAAACCAATGAGATATTTCATTATCAGTATTCATTTTCTGAAATAGAGATAATGAGTATTTTATAACTTCTTTATCCTTTATCCATAAATAGAAATATTCTTTATCTGATTTTTCTAAAGCTCTTAATTTAATGTCCATATAACTTGCCTCCTATTACACTCATATCAGCATTTAATCAAGTGGCACCATTTAACAGTTACGACACCTTAAATGAAGGATGTGAATCAACTTCAACTTTAAATTATGCTCATATATTATTTTAATTGTTATCTCTTATAACTTTACATGGATTTCCATAGGCTACTTTATTATCTGGAATTGATTTAGTTACAACACTACCTGCACCAACTGTAACATTATTTCCAATATTAACACCTGGTAAAATAATAGTACCTCCACCAATCCAAACATTATCACCTATAGTAACAGGTGCAGTTAATGACTTACAAAATGAAAAAGCACCATTCTCATTTAAAGTGAATCTTTCTGTTGCATTTATTGGATGAAAAACAGTATAAATTTGTACATTAGAAGCAATAAGTGCATTATTACCAATAATAATTTTATTGCAATCTAAAAAAGTACAATTCATATTAATCTCACAGTTATTTCCTATATATATATTATTTCCATAATCAATAAAGAATGGAGCTGTAATCCATAAATTTGCCCCTCTTGAACCTAAAAGTTCGTTTAATATTTGTTCTTGTTTTTCTTTCAATTCATAATCTAATTGATTATATATTCTTATTAAATTTTTAGCTTTATGCCATTGTTTTAATAACTCTTCATCACCACAATTATACAATTCCCCAGCTAACATTTTTTCCCGTTCTGTCATACTCATTCCCCCATTTTATATAACAATTTTTGATAAAAAATAAAATACAAGTATGTCCTTATTTAATTATATAGAATATTAATATAAATCTCAAATATTTTACATAAAGACATCAATTTTAAACACAGCATAATTTTCAATGAGGCAATGCACTATTTACTATAAATAAAGTTAAATAGTACTGTATTTCCATTTACGGCCATCAACCTATTATTACCGTATATAATATTGCCTTTAATTTTGGATCAAGTTTTAAAACACAAAGGTAATTAGGCGAGGGCCCCACTCTACTAATTACCTTTGTATTTTTTATTTATAGTTACAGAGTATAAGAATGTTGCAAATTACATTTCTATACTTCAAATCCAGTTCTATCTTCTTCTGTAATTTCTCTAATTACTTTACATGGTACACCAGCTGCCATTACATTTGCTGGAATACTTTTTGTAATAACACTACCCGACCCTATAATTGTATTATCTCCAATATTAACACCTTGATTTATATTAACTCCTGCTCCAATCCATACGTTATTGCCTATCTTTACAGGTTTTGCATAACAACCACCTGCTACTCGTTCTTTTGCATACATTGCATGATTAGATGTATAAATTCCAACTCGTGGTCCAAATAAAACATTATTTCCTATATTTATCTCTCCACCATCTAACATTACACAATCGAAATTGGCATAAAAATTATCTCCTATTGCAATATTAAAACCAAATTCACATCGAAAATTTGGTTCAAAATGTACTCCATCTCCAATACTTTTCAGTAGCCTTTTTAATATTTCTTCTCTTTCATGATTGGGTTTACCAAAACTATTATTATATTCATTTGTAAGAAATACCGTATTTTCTCTTGTTTGAATTAATTCTGTTGTTAAATCGTTATACATTTTACCAGATAAAATCAATTGTTTCTGTTCTTCTAAAGTCATAAGATAACCTCCAGCCCACTATTATAAAAGGTATATTCGCTAATAACATTTGTTTGTTTTTCATTTATTAATCTACCCCATCTTATTAATTATTTTAGAGTTTTGTTAATACAGATTATTTTACTGTTCCGTCATATTGAAAAAATATTGTAAATTAATAATCTTCTTTTAAAATTGCCATAATAATCTTATCATGGAATTTTCCATTTCTGTAAAATGCTTGTCTCATAACTCCTTCTGTTTTGAAGTTAGCATTAGTATAGGCTTTAATTGCTCCTATATTTTTTTCTGAGACAGTAAGCATAATTCTATTGAGTCCTAATTCATGAAAGGCATTTTTAGTTATTTCTTTCGTAATAAATGTACCAACACCTTTTCTATGATATGATTTCATTCTTTATCTGATTTTTCTAAAGCTCTTAATCTAATATCCATATAACATGCCTCCTATTACACTCATATCAGCAGTTAATTAAGTTGAAATATCTAACAGTTGCGACATTTATGAATATTATGAACCAATAATCATAATATTTAAGTCCTATATAGATTATTAATCAATTATGATTATGATAATACAATGCCTTTTTCTATTTTATTTCCTTTTAAAAATTCTTTTACCTCAAGAGGTTTCCCCCCTGGAAACTGTAATATTTCTATAATCAGAATACCGTTATTGGTGGCGACTGTAATTCCTTCATTATTTGCATCTATGATATAACCAGGTGGTTTAATAATATTTGCCTCCAATGACTTGGATTTGAATATTTTAATTGAAATATCTTTATAATAAGTATGAGCAGTTGGCCATGAGTTTATATTTTTATATGGCCAATAACTCAATCCTCTTATTAAATTATGTATTTTAATACTACTGTCATTCCAATTAATCTTTGCCATTTGCTTGTTTAACATCTGTACATAAGAACTTCCATCACTCTGTTGTTTTACCCCACAAATTTCACCTGTTATAATTCCATTTATTGTTTCCTCTAACAGTTCAGCACCGTTTATTTTTAATAAGTTGTACAATTCTCCTGCTGTCATAGATTCAGATATGTCAAACTCACTTCTCATAAGTATATCACCCGTATCTATACCAGTATCCATTAGTATAGTTGTATTTCCAGTTGTTATTTCCCCATTTATTAAACTCCAATTTATTGGTGCTGACCCCCTATACATTGGGAGGAGGGATGCATGTAGACAAATACATCCGAGTCTTGGTATGTCAAGTATTTGCTTAGTTATGATTTGACCATATGCTACAACAATAATAAAATCTGGTTTTATTTCTTTTAATTTATCAATAATTACAGAGTCTGTTCTTATTTTTTCCGGCTGGAAAATTGGAATTTGATTCGATAATCCGACCTCTTTGATTGGTGAAATTGCTACCTTTTTCCCTCTTCCACTTGGTTTATCAGGTTGTGTTACAATCGCACTTACATTATATTTCTCTATCATTTTCTTCAATGAGGGAACTGCAAAATCAGGAGTTCCCATAAAAACTATTTTCATTATTGATACCTCCCTTTGATACTACAAAATATATTTTGTAGTTACACAATATTCTACGATGTTGTCTTAATTAATAGTAATTATAGCATGTTTAATATGTATAATCTTGTTTCATTTGTAATAACACGGTAATTTATTTCAATTTATAATTTATCCCTATTATTAACATACCAAATAACATATATACTTACATAAACAACAGCTAATGTAGTAAGGATCCTTCGCGTTATATATGTAATTCAAAGTAAAAGTGCCGTAAAATTCAATTGAATTTTACGGCGCTTTTAGGAGATTATTTTTAATAATATCTGCTTTTAAATAATATATAATACAAAGTGAAATTTCAATTATAAAAGTCAAAATTGCAATTCCTATACTTAAGTTTGGTAATATTACGCCTAAATTATCAATTACCATAACGGAGTCTTCTTTTGCAAATATAGATAAACCTTATTTCTTAATTCAGGTGGAACTGTATCACAAAGTTTTATTAGTGATAAGTGAGCGTTTCCATCATACTCTAATCCACATGTATCTTGATAAATTCTATAAATCTGTCCATTTTTCTAAGCTTTCTCTGTGCATACTCTTATATAAACTGTAGTTCCCACACCTATAATGGACTCTATATTTACACCATATTCTTCGCCATAATATAATTTTATCCGTTTATCAACGTTCTTTATTCCTACTCCGCCAAGCTTAATATCTTTAGTAGATTTTTCACTTTTTAATATACCTAAATCAAAACCATCCCCATTATCCCTTATTGTAAATATAATATCTTTGCCCTCTTTTTTTACATTTATAAGTATAATTCCTTTTCTATCCACTTGCCTAATTCCATGATAAATCGCATTTTCTACTATAGGTTGGATAATAATTTTCAGAATTTTTTCTTGACTTATGTTATCATCATAATTAATTTCACAACTTAACTTATCACCATATCTCTGCTGTTGAATATACAAATATTGCTTTATATGCTCTATTTCATTAAATACTGTTGTTATCTCATTGCCTCCATTTAGCGATAATCTAAAGAATTGAGCTAACGCTTTTGTAAGTGATACAACTTTCTGCGTATCTTTAAACTCTGCCATCCAAGCAATTGTATCTAATGTATTATATAAGAAATGAGGGTTTATTTGACTATGCAATGCATTTAACTCTGAGGTTCTCAGATACTTTTCTTTTTGAATTATTTCTTCTAAAAGTGTTTTTATTCTTTTTATCATATTATTAAAATGAGTAGCTAAACTTAGTACCTCATAACAACCTTTTTCATCTAACACCACCGGAGTAAAATCATCTTCAATATTTCTCATAGCCTCTTCTAATTTTGCTATTGGCCTAGTTATCCGTCCTGCAAAATAACTTCCACTGTAAGCAATTATAGCTAGGAAAACAATACTTATAACAACTATAGTTTCCATTAAGTTTTTTCTCATCACTTGTAGTTCATTTAAGCTTGAGACACCAAATAAAGTCCAATCAGTGTTTTTAATTTTATAACGCTGAATTACCATTTTCTTTTTTTTATCGTACCCCATTTGCATTTTACTCTGTTTT
>NZ_CALEVF010000156.1 GCF_937920395.1 uncultured Clostridium sp.
CCCCTTTTGGCAGTCCATCCAAAGGTAAATCCTTTTATAAATTGTCTATCACTCATTTTAAGAACTCCTTGTATAATTAATTTAGATTACCAGTTCATAACTTCCCTAATTTTTTCTATAAGCTCCTTGGCCATTAATTCATGTGTTTTCACACTCGGGTGTTTAGTAACTCCATAACCGTTTTTTTCAGATTGATGCTCAAATTCACAAAAATAAACTGTATCCTTATCAAAATACTCCATTACACCATGTTGTACGTATTCTCTTGTAGTCGAAAGAGCTATGTCTTCAATTACTGGCCCTATAGTGCAAATTATTTTTGCATTTAAATAGTTTTGCTGTACTTTTTTTATAAGATTTATATAAGGCTCCACAAAATCATTTCTACCAGGAATAAACCCTCCACAAAAATCATTGGTTCCTAAATTTATTACAACTAATTGTGGAGTCCAAGCTTTATAATCCCACGCAAGTTCATTTTCCTCTGCTATATAATCATATTTTGAAGGCATTGGAGTCGTCATATCTCCATCCCATTTTCTAATAACACCTAACCCAGGACGACCCATAATATAACATTCTGCATTAAGAGCTCTAGCTGTAATAGATACATATGATAGATATGGGTTATCATATTTAGGTTCATATTCTACATCTTCATTTTCTGCATCCATTCCAAATCCACAAATTAGTGAATCTCCAATAAATTCTATTTTTCTATCCAAAGGCTTTGAAGGTGATAATTCAGAACCCTCCCCGAAATCAAACCCCAAAAATTGAACCTTTCCTGAGGAAAATTCTGTTCGCTTAACAATACTTACCTCATGATCACCATAGACTAATTCTGTAGCAAGTTTATAGCTATATGTGCCAATTACTCGTAAAACTTCTATGATTACTTTTCCATCTAATAGTACAGTAAAATAATTTTCATTATCCGAGCTTAGTTTCACATAAACACTTGTTCCACAAAATCTTGCACTTATAGTGCTCCCAGACCATGCAAATTCAGGGCCATCAACCTTACTAAATTCAAATCTTCCTGTGTATTTTACATTCATTAAAATTCCTCCTAAATATTTAAATGACCTTTACAGTTTTTAACCATTCTCTAGCGATAAGCGCGTGACCTGCATTGGTAGGATGTACTCCATCAACAGTCCAAAAATTTGAAGGTTTAAGCACTGAGGCAGCACTAAAAATTCCATCTAAAGGTATTAAAATTGCTTTGTATTCTCTAGCTAATTCTCTTATAACATGTATTTTAGGGTCTAAGTCTTCCCTCCAAGTTTTGCGATCTTCTGTTACTGGCAGAACAAAAGGTTCAAGCATTATTATCTTCTTTATACCTTGTTTCTTAATTTTATCTAATAAAACTCTATAGCTTGCTTCAAATTCAGCTGGTGTAGTGGGTTGATTACTATCAAACTTTCTCCAACAATCATTTATACCTATAAGTATCGACACAAGTGTAGGCTTTAAATCTAAACAATCCTTTTGCCACCTAGCTTCTAAGTGCTTTATGCTCTCCCCTCCATTTCCCCTATTTAAAAAGCTAACATTTTTTTGTGGGCAAATAGCAGCAAATAAAGAAGCAACCATCATAGGATATCCACATCCAAGGTTATCCTCTTCTTCTCTATTCCTACCTACGTCTGTAACACTATCTCCTTGAAACAATATTCTCTCATTTTCATCAATTATCATTTTTACAATTCTCCTACTCTCTATATTATTTATAATTGTAAGACTTTTATTTTGCTAATTTTCCATAGACCCCATACTCATTATCTTATCATTACCATGGTTTTTTATTATAATATTGTTTTGCGTAATTTCATTGCAATTTTCAATAATTACAGGAGTTCTTTCATCGCAAGCAATAGAAGACAACCGAATATTCTCAATTTGAATATCATCTACATTCCTAATGTCCATAAAACCAGTTCTACTCCAATCTGGATAGTAGTTTCCAGACCCACGTTTATCCTTCTCAATTCTACAATCTAAAACCTCTGGATATTCCTCTGGAATTTCATCAGCCTTTATTCCACCTAATACTTGATAATTTATATTAGACAATATCACAGATTCTATCTTATGCGTCTTATGAGCATCTATTCTTATTCCATTAAATTGTGGAGTTCCCATAATGTCTTTTCCAAACCTTAGATGAGTATTTTTCATTTCATTATCTTCAGTAATTCTTAAATTGCTAATAGTAACACCTTTTAATTCACCAATTGCCGGAAATTCTGTAATTCCAAGTCCAGCAATAGTATTATTACACAATAAATAAAGCGGTCGACGAACATTATGCATAACCAAGTTATTTGCCATAATATTTTCTATCTTTCCGCCCTCACTACTTTCTATTTTTATTCCTTCACGCCAAACATTTTCAAATGTACAATTTTGTATCACAACATTACTTATATCCCCAACTGATTTAAGGCCTATTCTAATTCCTGCACAAACTGACGATAAAGAGCAATTTACGATATGAACATTTTTAACTGGATATTCCCTGCTTGATGCTTGCAGACATATATTATCATCACTACCATCAATCCTACAATTTGAAACAAAAATATTTTTGCAACCATCAAAGTCTAATCCATCACCGTTATAATTAGTTTGAGATGAAATATCTAAATCTTCTGCCCATATATTTTCGCTATCCAAAAATGCAGTTGTCCAAGCTGCTGAATCCCTCAAACGCAAACCATTTAATCTAATATATTTACAACGCAATATTCTAATCATCATAGGACGTGCAATTCCACCTTTAATAGGGAGACTTGCTCCATTTCCACAAATCTCTCCTTTCCCTGTAATAGCAATATTAGTTACATCTTGTGCATAAATAAAACATCTATCCATGTCAGGTTCATCAATATATCGATTATGATGTGTATCTTTAGAATACATGTTAGGGTCATCACTTCCTAAAAGTTTAGCAGAAATCGTTATATTGAAATCTACATTACTTTTAAGATAAATTGTACCACTCAAAAATGTTCCACCTTCTAATACAACTTTACCCCCACCATTTTTATTGCAAGTGTCAATTGCTGTTTGAATTGCAACTGTGTCTAATGTAATACCGTCCGCTTTTGCTCCAAAATCTTTTACATAATACATTGAATTTATCATACTATACTAACCTCGCCTTCTTATATAAAAAAACCCCTAAATCTTAAAGTAAAATGATTTAAGGATTTATAATATAATTATTTAAAACTATCTATATTCTTCTGCGTCTCCAGGTGCTAATTCGGAATTAGCTTTTATATATTGTACAAGTTCATCAACATTACAATATGCAACTGCTAAATAAGTATCCGCCGCTCCATAGTATATAGCAATTCTTCCAGTTTCTGCATCATGTAATGTTGCACATGGGAAAGCTACATTTGGTACAAAACCCGTAGTTTCATATTTTTTCTCTGGTGTAAGAATATAGTCCCTTGTTCTATATAAAACCTTAGAAGGATTATTTATATCAAGAATTGCTGCTCCAAAGCTATAGACAAATCCATTACAAGTTCCTGAAACACCATGATAAAATAGTAACCACCCTTCAGTAGTCTCTATCGGTACAGCTCCAGCTCCTATCTTAGTTGCTTGCCACCATCCAGCTCCTCCTTTTGCCATAACTCTTCTATGTCTTCCCCAATAAATTAAATCTGGACTCTCACTTACGAATATATCTCCAAATGGTGTGTGTCCACTGTCGCTAGGTCTACTAAGTAACATATATTTATCATTTATTTTCCTTGGAAATAACACACCATTTCTATTAAAAGGAATAAATGGATTTTCAAGTCTAGTAAACTCCTTAAAGTCTTTTGTTTTTCCAATTGCAAGAGCCGCTCCTGCAAAATCAGAACACCATATTATATAATAGGTGTCTTCTATTTTAACCAGGCGAGGATCATAAGAATATGATGGCTCATATGGAATTCCTTGCTCATCAAACCAATGAATTTCTTCATTTTCAATATCCCATTTTAAACCGTCCTTGCTACGACCTATGTGAAGTTGTGGCTTACCATGTTTATGGTCTGCTCTAAATATCCCTATAAAACCATCACCAAAAGGCACTACCGAACTATTATAAACACGAGCAGTCTTTGGTGTTGGATTCCAACCTATAATAGGATTTTCATTATGTCTCCATACTACATCCTCACAACCAACCGGCTTGTCCTGCCAAGGCATATTTTTCATTGTATCTCCAATTATTTTAACTTTACTCATTATATAATCCCCCTTGTATATTTGTTTGTAAATTTTATTCTTTGCTGAACACAATCGCAAAACCTCAATGGATTTGCTGACGTAACAAATGCATGTTCTAATAATAAATCAGTTAACCTTAACTTTTTTAATAGCATATCTTTTATAATATAGATACTATCAAATTTATAGTAACTTTATAATTACGTTATAATTACACCCTAGTTACGTTATATTTATAGTTTAAGTCAACGTTTTCACAAAGTCAATCAAAACTTTAGTTATCCAACTAAAGTTTTGTATTTAATAAAAGTCTTGCTACAAGGACTCTCTAATCTCTTACATTATCTAATTGTAACTTTACCATTCAACGTTTTTATACATAAATGGCTTAAATCTTTCTTCTTAATCTTTTTAAATTAGCTATTTTTTATTTCATTTGTAGATTCCCTCATAGTAACCTTTGAAACTCCAACTTTGTTCGCAACATCCTGCATTGTAACTCTTTTAGCCATAGTGTCTTTACTCCTTACAAAATAGCAGTGTTTTCATTTCTAATATTACAAATATATAACACTTACTGCATATCAGTTTTTCATTTAACAAATTAATATATTTTAAGTGTATGACGTGAGCAGGTTATACACTAAAAGAATCCTACGTTGGATCAAGAATCGGTTCGGCATACTATCATGTCGTATTCGTTGGATTCAAGTGTTTTCAAACCAATTTCTGCTGTTTTTAAATCAGAGTCAATCTCTATTACATAGCGAGATTCAATGTATCCTGAGCATTGACTACGGAAGTTTGTTTCCCACTTGTTATTTGTTAGCCAGGAATATAGTGTACCCATTGTGTCCGCAGTGCGTGTGTAGTCCCATAGTTTTATACTATTAATTGAAACAAGCGGTGTATCAAGCGTGTTCACTGCTAGTCCAAGTTTATCTCCCGAGAGTACAACGCCTCGATTAATAGGGTAATAATCACAACAACCCTCTGGTAGCTGTTCACCAGGTTTAAAGAAGGCTCCTGCTTTATCAAGATGCCATTCCCCACCATTTACTTTAAGTGGAAGTGAAACATACATTCCCTCTGGATCCATCACAAGCTGTTTTGCCATCTCAGTGGTTACAAGAATCCTTGGAAGGTCATTGTAAAGGTAGTAGTGAGCAATACATTTCACTGCGCCTTTAATCAGATACATTGCCTTTATGTGTGTGAACACATCTCCACTCTCCACAAGTTCTACGCATTGGAGAGTAGCGTTGTGGATTTCCATAGCAGGTTTGTGCCTTTGCGCGTATCCATAACCTGCTGCATCCTGACGTACCCCCTCTGGAAATATTTGATAAACTGGTTCGCCAAGCTTAGGCTCATCAGGATACAGCAATTCCTCTTTCGTAGCTTTGTGAACTATGGAACGGATTCCATCTTTGCCATAGGTAAGCATATATGTGCTGTTTTCGTAAACATAATCAGATTCTACGTGCTTTAATAAGAAATTATTATGCTTTTCAATATTAGAATCAAATTCCAAACTTAGAGTCTTTTTCTCATGTGGCTTCATTTCAATATAGCATGCAATCATAGATCCTCGAAGAGTACGTGTTTTTTGAGAGGGAATTTCTTTTCCAGATTCATCTACTACGCGGAAACCTCCCATATTGAACCTTCCCTCCTCCCAAAAATCAGTAAGAAGATAAACAACATCATTTTTATTAAAATCATGTGGGTTCACAATAATATATCGGAATGGGCGATGTTGCGTAAACTCACCCTCGCCAAGTGCCCTACAAACTTTGTCGCATGCAGTAGCTGAAAGAACATCTGCATCAAATGCTAGCTTTGCCTTGCGTGCATCAAGCTGAGTAACCAGTAATTTATAAGGGTCGCCGCATGAGCTTGAATGACCCCATGTATGCTCTGCATAAGTTATAAGTAGCTTAGATATTTCTTCATGTTCATCTATAGAAACAATCTTCATTTCTGGATCTAATTTCTTTGTAAGCTCATTAACACGTTGGGCGTTGCGAAATAACTTTGTTTCGTTTGGAGTAGAAATTACACCATCAGTCCACCAGTCGTTCCAGTCACCGCGATAGGTTGGTATTTCTCCACCATTTTTCGTAAGATAGTGAAAGTACTCATCAAGAGTTGCGGTAACAATCTCTATCTCATCACCGTACTTCTTGTTAAACTCTTCGATTAGCTCGCAGTGATCGTCGCCCACAGGGCTGTTGTCAGTATATAATCCTGATCCCATTATTGGCATAAAATCGTAGGTATAACCATTTCCCTTGGTGACATTAATCATTTGGCTGATTCGTTTATAAGCGTAATCAGGGCCTTCAACATCAACAAATGAGGAGTCCTCAGAAAGCATTCCTGGAATTCCTGGATTACCTCCAGGAGCAAGCCCTGGAATTAACCCAAACTGATTGGCCTTATGATATGCTAGCCCGTTCCATACAAGAATTTTACGCCCTTTTGGTGTTTCCCACCAAAAGGGCACAAGAGGACGTCCAAATGGTGTATCTCCATGATGGATATTGATATTGGTAGACAGATACCTAATGCCATGGTCATAGAGTGCATCAGCATAGCCCCAAGAAAATCCGTTGACATCGCAGGACATAGCAACTTCAATATTTGAGAGTTTATTTTCTTTTGCAAAGTTCGTTGCATAATCCAGCGAGTGAGAAAGGTTATCATAGTTTAAGATATCAGCCAGGTGGAAATATCCACCTGTAAGTTCAAAGTAGCCGGTCCCTATAGCCGCAATTAGTTCCTTCTTGCCCTCCTCGCCATATCTTTTAAGGTATTCATCTACAGCCCAAAATCCTTCAGCTGTAAAACGGAACCTATTTCTCTCATCTCGCGCCAACTGTTTTTTTGACAACGCAAATTTAACTGCTTGTTTAATGAAATCAGCTTGATATACAGCAATTTTTTCTTGACGCTCTGTGTATCCGATATCAATATGACTGTGGTAAATTAAAAAAACTTTATACATAATATTCCCCCATTATCTTCCATACTGCCTTGGTACAGTTATACCAAAGGTATTCTTAATATGTTTATTGATTTTTTTGAAGCAGTATATATGAAGCTGGATGAAACATTATAGATTTTTATTGTTTTAGGTTTAACCTTCTCCTCCTCAAAGCTGTTTACATCCTCT
>NZ_CALEVF010000157.1 GCF_937920395.1 uncultured Clostridium sp.
TCCTTAATTTAAATATACGGTTCGGTAGTTGAAGTTGGTTCATCACCTAACGCATGTAAAAGTTTCTTTCCTACTTCTCTTGCTGATATTACTGCTTGTCTTACTGCTCCTGAATCCCCAGTTATCGCAAGTATAACTTCATTTGAATATGATGTACCTTTAGCTGGGCTTGAATAAGCAACTATGTCTACATTTGCAGTTTTAACAGCAGTATCTGCCATCATTACTCCAATAGCTGCAGGTGCTCCTACAATTAACCCAAATGATTTACCAACAGGTGCTCCAAAAGCTTTTTCTACAGCCAAACTCGCTCTTGCACTGTACTGCAATTCAATATGTCCAGCATCATTACCATAAACATCACCCATAGTTCTATTGATCTCTTTTAAAGTAACTTCAACTGCACGTCTTGCATCTGATACATCTTCTGCTCCAAATATTATAAGTGAACCATGTCCAGCTCCACCCTTTGTATCTCTTGGAAGTTCAATTGAAACGATTTCAGTATTAGTAGCTTTAACCGCTTCATCAGCTGCCATTATTTGTGGACCTGCTCCGGTTCTTGCTCCTATAATGCCTATTGAGTGGAATTTTTTATCAATTCCCATAGCTTCATGAAGTGCTGAATCAATGTTTGCAATAACTAAACCAATTGTGTCTCCAATAGCCGTTCCAACAAACTCAGTTAATCCTGGTTCTTGCATAAATGTTCCCTCCTTTTTAACTTCTTTAACTTCTTTAACTTTCTTAATATTTATACCTTCATTTTTAACTTTACTTTCTTTCTCATTATTTGCTATTTCTTTAACTGTCTTCTCAATATCATTTGTTTTTATTTCTCCGCTCGCAATTTTACGTCTAACCTCTTCATAAACCTTTTCAATTAGCTGTGTATTCATTTACATCAACCTCTCACTATTTATTCTGAAACTGGGTATTTAGGTAATATTCTTTCAACATCTGCGTGAGGTCTTGGAATTACATGAACGGATATAACTTCTCCAACTCTTTTTGCAGCTGCAGCGCCAGCATCAGTAGCCGCTTTAACAGCTCCAACGTCTCCTCTAACCATTACAGTAACTAGTCCTGAACCAATTTTCTCGTAACCTATAAGAACTACATTTGCAGCCTTTACCATTGAATCTGCCGCCTCTATTGCACCAATCAAACCTTTTGTTTCTATCATTCCTAATGATTCTTGTCCCATAAAAACACCTCCATTTATTTTATATCTTCATTATACTGAATTTTCACACTTTTTGATGTCAATATATTGTTCTATTTAAGTATAATATTGATTTTATATTTACGAAATATTTTGACATTCTTAGGTATTATTATTACTATGTAATTAGTGGTAATATATTTTCATTATAATTAATAGTAATATATTGTTATTGTAGATACTGATAATGTATTTACTATATAGTTAATGTTATTAAAACTTCTTATAAAGGAGGCATATTATGATAACAAATTCAAAATATAAACTCAAAGAAATTATTGACGTATCCTCGCTTAAAGATATTCAAGATAAATTCGCAAAAATAGTTGGACTCTCAACTGTAACTGTTGATGAGGATGGAACTCCTGTTGTAACTGCCAGCTATTTTACTAAATGGTGTAGCTTAATTAGGAGTAGTGCTGAAGGATATAGACGTTGTAAGCATTGTGATTCAGTTGGTGGAACAACTGCAATGCAGGCAGGTAAGCCTTTTATTTATAACTGCCACACTGGCCTAATTGATTTTGCAGCACCAATAATTGTAAATGGTAACTATCTTGGGTCTATGTTATGTGGACAAGTAACTAGTACAAGCTTTAAAAATAAATCAATTATAGATGTTAATAAATTATCTTATGAGCTTAATCTATCTAAAAATGATCTATTAGATGCACTAGCTGAAGTTCCAGTAGTTGATTATGAAAAAATTCTGGTATCTGCTGACTATCTTTTTCTTTTTTCTAATTTTATCGCTAAGATGGGAATAGCAACAATTACAAAATCAGAACTTTTGGACGAAACTAAAGAAAAAATGAAACTTACAGAACTTCTTAAAAATATGGAAATTAAAGCTCTCCAAGCTCAAATTAATCCTCATTTTCTTTATAATACGCTAAATACTATTGCAAGAATGGCTTTAATAGAAAAAGCACCAGACACCGAAAATCTAATTTATGCGATTTCTGACCTATTAAGATATAGTCTTAAGAATTCAGATAACATGGTTACCGTAGATTCAGAAATAACTAATATTAAAAAGTATTTTTATATACAAAAAACTAGATTTGGTGATAGATTTGATTACGAAATAGACATTGATTCTTCAATACTCAATTTTAAGATTCCTGTAATGACTCTTCAACCATTAGTTGAAAACTCAATAATTCATGGTCTTAAAAACATGACGATTAATGGGAAAGTTAAAATAATAGGTAAAAACTTCAATAATAACTATCTCACAATTGAAGTTTTTGATAATGGCATTGGAATCGATGAGGACAGACTTAAAACAATTTTCGCAGTTGAAAACTCTTATGAGAACCTTACTGGTCTAGGGATTAAAAATGTTGACGGTAGAATTAAACACTTCTTTGGACCTAAATATGGAATCGAACTTAAAAATTCCAAAAAAACTGGAACTACCGCTAAAATTATGGTTCCTTGCATTAAATTAGATAAAAGGGAGGTCTAACTTTTGTATAATTTACTAATAGTGGAAGATGAAAATATTGAAAGACGAGCACTTAGGTATATCATTGAAAATAAAATAAATAGTATTAATATTTGTGATGAAGCTAAAAGCGGGTTAGAAGCTATTAAAATGGCTAAAAAAAGTGCCCCTGATATTATTTTGATGGATGTAGAAATGCCTGAACTTAACGGCCTTGAAGCTCAAAAGGAAATAATTGAATTTTTACCCAATGTACACACAATCATTTTATCTGCTTATGATGATTTTGCTTTTACTCAAAGTGCTATTAGATTGAAAGTAACCGATTACTTATTAAAGCCTATAAGACCTAAGGATTTGATTGAATCCATTAATAGAAGCATATCCTTAATAAATATACAAAACGTTAGAGTCATAAGCGATAAGCAAGATGATACCTTAATTAAAGAAGCTATGAAATATATTGATGAAAATTATAATACATATATAAGTCTTCAATCAATTGCAGCACATGTTCACCTTAACCCACAATATTTCAGCAGATACTTTAAGAGTAAAATTGGTATTAATTTTATTAATTATTTATCCTCATTTAGAGTAATAAAAGCAAAAAATTTGCTCCTAAATACAGATAAAAACATTACGGAAATATCACAAAATGTTGGATATGTTGATTCAAGCTATTTCAGCAAAGTTTTTTTGAAAAGTGTTGGAATAGCACCAAACCAATTTAGATGTCAAAACAAGAAACAATCTTACTAAAGATAAAAGCTGCATAACAAATTCGTTATGCAGCTTTTATCAACTTACTTTATTTCCAAAGTAAATAAAATTATCATAATATTTCATAGTGGCCTACTTATTCATCAAATTTCAGAAATTACTCTCTCAAGGATATCTAATGCTTCATCAATCTCTTCTTTTGTTACGTTAAGTGGAGGAAGCAACCTTACCACGTTATTCCCTGCTGCAATTACAAGCAATTTCTTGTCAAAACAAGACTTACAAAATTCTTTTGTATCTGTGTTTATTTTTATGCCAATCAATAGTCCTATACCTTTTATTTCATCTATTACATCATATTTCTCTTTTATTTTAATCAATCTATCTTTCATGTATCTACTTTTTTCTTCAATTTTGTCTATAACTCCACCATCAACAAGCTCAGTTAAAACCGCTTCACCAACTGCGCACGCAAGTGGATTTCCACCAAAAGTACTTCCATGATCACCTGGTACAAATGCACCTGATGCTTTAACATTTGTAATAGTTGCCCCAATTGGGAAACCACCACCTAGTGCTTTTGCGATGCATATTACATCAGGAATAACGCAAAATTTCTTATAAGCAAAAAGACTTCCAAGGCGTCCCATACCACATTGTACTTCATCAAAAATTAGTAGAGCATCATATTTATCACACAAATCTCTTGCTGCCTTTAAGAACTCTATTGCCCCGATATTTATTCCGCCCTCTCCTTGAATTGGTTCTATTATTAAACCGCATACTTTCTCATCAAAATTATTTTTTAAATCTTCTACATCATTAAATTTTACCTTTTGTATACCACCAATTAATGGACGGAAATCCTTTTGATATTTTTCCTGACCAGTAACCGATAATGAACCCATAGTTCTACCGTGAAAAGACTCATCCATATATATAAGCACATTTTTATCTTTAGTATCTTTTAACGTTCCATATTTTCTTGCTATTTTAAGTGCCCCTTCTACAGCTTCCGTACCGCTGTTGCAAAAAAATACTTTATCATGATCACAGTTATCTATTAGTTTTTTTGCAAGTAACTTATGGGGAGTATTCCAATAATAATTTGAACTTTGCATAAGCTTACTACTTTGCGTAGTTATTGCTTTTATTATAGCCGGATTACTATGTCCAAGACAATTTACTGCAACTCCTGAAACAAAGTCCACATATTCTTGCCCCTTCGAATCATAAATTTTACATCCAAGACCTTTCTCAAAAGTAACATCATATCTTCCGTAAGTATTCATTACACAATTTTCTTCCATTATATTACCCCTTTCGCTGTTATAATTTTAGTTCCACTATCCTTAATTATATTTAATAATAAGCCATGTTTTTTTCTTCCATCGACTAAATGAACATTCTTAGCTCCCTTATTAATTGCAGCAACGCAACATTCAAGCTTTGGGATCATTCCACCATAAATCATGCCCTTGCTTATAAATTCTTTAGTTTGAGCTACCGTTATTGATGATAAAAGTGTTGTTGGATCAGTTATATCCGTATATACACCATCTATATCAGTCATAATTAATAACTTTTCAGCTTTAAGTACTCCACTTATAGCAGCTGCAGCATAATCCGCATTTATATTGTAACTATTTCCTTTGCATCCTACACCCACTGGAGAAATAACTGGTATATACTTGTTTTTAAGCAAAGTAACCAAGACTTTTGTGTTAATGTTTGAAACCTCTCCAACAAATCCAATATCAATTTTTTTGTTATCATCAAAAACATACTTCTTTTTAGCTTGAATCAAATTACTGTCTCTGCCACTTATCCCTATAGAATTTAGACCTCTAATACTTAAAATTGATGACAATCTTTTATTAACATTACCTGACAATACCATCTCTACAATTTCCATAGTATCCTTACTTGTAACTCTTAATCCTTTTACAAACTTGTTTTCACCACCTGTTTTCTTTACCCACTTGCTAATCAAAGGTCCTCCACCATGTACTATAACAACTTTTATACCTGCTTTTGTCATAAGTTCTATATCATCTACAAAAGCTTCCTTAGCTACATCATTACTCATTATACTTCCACCGTATTTTATGACAAAGATTTTACCCTCATATTTACTCATTTCCAAAAAATCTTTTTTATTTGGTTCATTATTTAATATATTCATTATTACCTCCAAACCTAATACTTGATTTTTACTAATCATATACCTATTTAACGACATTTCAGTAGAAAATTCTTATAGTTCTTCACTAGAAATCACATATTATAATAAAAAAATAACTTCACTATGAGTATAAATTTTCTTCTGGAGTCTTAATATTTTAGCACAACAAGTGCTGATTTAAACATTTGAATAATTATACATCAATATGAATAATTATTCAACATGTTATTTACTATTTTTTAAATTTAATATGTTTTTTTATTAATAAATATATACCCCATGTTTATGCATTGCAACCAAGCCCTTCTAAATCATGCTATAAATACTATGTATATAAACAATCGTGGCATTTTTCCGATTATACAAAAATCAATTTAATATCTAAAACTCACATAATTATGCATTTAATATGTATACTTTAAAAATTACCCTTACGTTGCAAGTGACAAAATATCAACTCTTATATATAAAAAAACTGTAACAAGATTTAATTTTTCTTTAATCTTGCTACAGTTCTACTTATTACTCTACTTGTGTTATAAGTTTTCTCATGATATCTTTTAATTTAAGATCTGTTGTATCTTCTGGAGCTATAATTATAACAAGCCTTATGCCGTCATCTGATTTATCCCATTTATACGCTTTTATATCTAATACTGCACCATCTGGTACATCTTCTTCAATATCCATTGCAATTTCTTCTGCAAGTGATAGATATTCTTCAAATAATTCGTCTTCTGTTAAATCACTTAAATTGGTTTCACCTTCCATTAAATCATTTAAGGTATTAATAGCTATACTTATATTAAAAGCTAATATATCTTCTCTTTTGGACCCTTTACTCATATCTTTAAGTACTTTAAATTCTGTGTTTTTCTCAATTGTATTTTTTATATCTTTACTTTCCACAATTGTACTATTAAATTCTACGTACATAGTCTCATCTCCTATTAGTGCCACCCACATGTTAAATGGCGTCTTATAATATTTCTTGCTTTATTATATCATAATCCTTGTCATCTTGGTGGCAGATTTAAATCATGAGTATCTCCAAAAGTTCTTCTTTTGTGAGTTTAAAAAGAACATCGCTATTTTTAAGTTCCCCAGTAATTACACTCTCAATTAGATCCATTTTGTTTTCTTGAAGTAAAATGATTTTTTCTTCAACAGTCCCTTTAGCAATTAATTTAATTACTTCTACTACATTTTTTTGACCAATTCTATGCGCCCTATCTGTAGCTTGATTCTCAACTGCTGGATTCCACCATGGATCAAAATGAATTACTAAATTTGCTGATGTTAAATTAAGGCCTGTTCCCCCGGCCTTTAGTGATATTAAAAACACGAATGTTTGACAACTTTTATTAAATTCATCTACCAGATTAATTCTATCCTTAGATTTTGTTTTTCCATCTAAATAAAAATATGATATCCCTTTTTCTTTTAGATTTTCTCCTATATTTTTAAGTGCAGATGTGAATTGTGAAAACAATAATATTTTTCCACCCTCCACCACATGTTTTTGAATAAGTTCTGTTGCAATTTTTATCTTTCCACTTCCCCCTTTATACCCTTCTATTACAAGTGATGGGTCTAAACATATTTGTCTAAGCCTTGTTAAATAAGAAAAGGCCTCAATTTTCCCCTCCGTATTGTTTTTCATTTTATCCCTAACAACTTTGATATAGGCTTTATATACAGCCTTTTGAGATGTAGTCATCTCAACTAAAAATTTCTTTTCTATTTTATCTGGCAATTCCATAAGCACTTCTTTTTTAGTTCTTCTTAATAAAAAAGGTTTAATAAGTAATTTTAGTTGTTCTAAATCAACCTTTTTTCCAGAGATAAATTTAAGTTCAAAAATTTCTTTGGAATATAAATAATTTGGCATTACAAAATCAAAGATAGACCAAAGTTCAAATAAATTATTTTCAATAGGTGTGCCAGTTAAAGCATATCTTACTTTAGCTTTAACTTCTTTAATAACTTTTGTATTTTGTGCTAAATAATTTTTTATGTTTTGTGCTTCATCTATAAAACAATAATCAAAAACAATATTATCATATTTTTTTAAGTCCATTTTTAAAGTTCCATAAGTCGTAAGTAATATGTCATACTCATCTAAGTTATTAATTAATTCATGTCTAACTTTCTTGTCTCCATGAACAATTGCAACCTTTAGACTAGGAGAAAATTTTTCAAGTTCCGCTTTCCAATTATAAATAAGAGAAGTTGGACTAATGATAATAGATTTTTTATTTTCGACGGATAAGAGAAAAGCTATGGTCTGAACCGTTTTTCCAAGACCCATTTCATCTGCTAATATCCCTCCAAGACCCAAAACACTTAAACTCTTAAGCCACTTGAAACCCTCAATTTGATATTCACGAAGGTTAGCCTTTAAGTTTACTGGTATCTTTATTTCCATTTTATTTATATCATCATATATATCTCCTATATCCTTTAGTACTTCACGTCCCTTAATAAATTTAAATTTATTGTTTTTTATTTTATCTTGTAAATATAATGCCTTATTTTTTTCTATTTTTATCGATCCACTTTCTAACAACTCCTCATCACTTAATACTAATATTAGGTCAAAAAAGTTCCTAACTGTTTCATCTTCAAAATTCAAGAAATTATTGTTCTTAGTTTTATAAAATCTATCATTTCGTTTAAACGAATCGAGAGCCTCTTTTAATTCATTATCGTAAATATTGTCTATGCTATAAGAGAACTCATAATAACCATTTTTTTCTTTAATCTCTGCTTTTATATTCTTTGAATTATGTATTTTCATATGTTTAAGTCCATTTCCAAAAGTAACATTTCCAAGGGAATAAAGATTATTTTTACTCCTATTTAATATATCAAATAGTTGTTCATCTGACCCTATAAAAAGTAACCTTTCCTCTCTTTTTATAAACCTATATTTCTCAAGTTGCATAAGAATTTTGTCCTCAAATTTATAATCACGTGTACTTGTTTTATAATCACGTGCTATACTATTTTTACTCCTATCATTCTTTAATATATTAATTTTTTCATCACCATAAACTACTAACAAATCACAATAAATATTTGAATCAATTTGATATAAATTAAAATCAACCTTTATAAAATTTGTTGCAAAGTTTTTCACTTCTTCACTAATATTTATATTCCTTGTAATTGCACCTAAAAAGGATATGAGTTTATTATAATTATTTATATTGAGAGCATATAAAATTTCATGATTTTTTCTCAACTTGTCACAAATAACAACATACCTTTGCACCTGATTCTTTGATGGTAAGTACAACTTCCAATTAAATAAATACACATCATTTTTTTGATTAAGTGGTATTGGAAATTTCTTATGTGTAGTTAACACAAAATGCTCGTCACGCCTTTTTAATGTAAATGTCAAAGGTAAATTCTCTTTCACAATTAGCGCTTCAAACTCAAACCCATCATAATTTAATCTGATTTTTTTATTGTTAATTGCTTCTAAAAAGCTTCTTAAATCACCAGAATCAATTTTTGTTTTTTTCATACCTATTTGATATTGTGCCTCATAATATATAGATTCTTTCTCTACTTTTCGAACTAATTTTATAATATTACCTAAATCATTCTTATCAGTGTTTTTATAATTTATATTTTCATCTTTCTCTACTTGCTTATCATTGCCTTTTGTCGCTTTGCTCAAAAAACTATATGCTGTAGCTGTTAGATGATTACACATAAATGAATGACCTACAACAGAAACTTCTTTGAAATCATCACAGGTACATTTTATGCAATCTAATTTTCCCTTAGATAAATCTATTGTTATATATGTATTTAATTCTTTTGATTTAGTATCATTCTTAATCTCTCCATAGATATGATACATATTGTTTATCTTTTTTCCTTTTATTTTAGTTACAAATCCCATATTAAAAGCCTTTTTACCTTGCCTTCTCATACTTTCTGAAGATGATTTGAATATTATACTTTCTAACTCCATTAACTTCATTTTTAAATCACCTCCAATTTAATAATAATCACACAATAGCATATATTAAGCGAACTAAGTTATTATATGCTATAATAATTATAGCACTTAAGGGAAAATAGGATAAGAAATCGTTATCATTTGCATATTTTACCTTATCATGTTATAATGTAAATACAATAATTACCAATACATTTATTGGTATAAGTATACATGACTCCCCTACTGCTCATGCATCGTATGAGAGCGCTCTTAATTTTAATACACCCAAGAGTACTGTAGACCTAAGTAGTTAGGCATTTGTAATAATAAATTAATGCCTTATACTGAAATTAATAATAGGAGATGATTTTTATATTTAGATTTATGAAAGGTAGACGAATAAAATTTGTAATTGGCTTTATATTGGTAGCAATAATTACAACTTCAACTATTTTTGTATGCTTCATTAGAAAAAATATTACGGTAGTTATAGACGGTAAATCAACTAATCTTGTGACTTATCAAAAGACATTTGGTAATGCTCTAAAAAAATCAGGTATAACTATAGACGTAAAAGATAAGCTTGATAAAGCACTAAATTCCGAAATACAAAACAACGGTGTTATAAAAATAACTCGTGCTGTAAATGTTACAGTCTTTGTGGATAATAAAGAGCTTAATATTAAATCCGCTGAAAAAGATGTTGCTTTAATGTTAAATTCACAACAAATAGTAATTAACCCCACGGATAAAATTTCTCCTTCAAAAGAAACGAAATTATCTAGTAATTTAGGAATAATCGTAACTAGGGTTAATTCAAAAACAATAAAGCAGTCTAAACCTGTTGATTTTAAAACTGTTATTAAGAAAAATAATGGTATATTAAAATCTAAAAGAACAGTTTCACAAAATGGAGTAAAGGGTGTAAAAAGTATTACACTAAACGTTATTTATGAAGATGGAAAAGAAGTAACTAGAAAAGTTGTTAAAGAAACCTTAGTTAAGCAACCTAAAAATAAAATTATAGTTCAAGGTACTATGCCAGCAGTATCATTTTCAAGGGGATCATCAATTTCAAGAGAATCCTCTATCCCCAAAGCAACACCTATCTCTTCAAGAAGTACTTCATACTCAAATAAATCCGGAAAAACTTTTTCTGTAAAAACTACTGCTTACTCACCATCTGGTGGAGCCAATAGTGCTTATACTGCTTCAGGACGAAAAGCTTTAAGAAGCCCCAGTGGATATAGTACTGTAGCTGTAGATCCAAGTGTCATACCTCTCGGAACAAGATTGTATATAGAGGGTTATGGAGATGCTATTGCAGCTGATACAGGTTCAGCAATAAAAGGGAATTTCATAGATTTATATTTTAATACTAACAATGAAGCCTGCAGTTGGGGTGTAAGATATTTGAAGGTACACATAATAAACTAAATATTATAAACCCTACAAAAGATATTTTTTCTGTTGTAGGGTTTATATTTTTTCTCAATTTGACATAGCAATTAAAATATAGTAGACTTTTATTAATGTAAAACTTAAATAAGACAGTTCTAAACCATCCTGTCTATAAACAAAACTAGGACGTAACTACCGTTTTAGGGTAGTTTTTTTTGTTTACTAACGGTTAGGACCTTTTTTATTTTTTAGGAGGATTTATAATGAAAAAAATTGGTTTAACAACTACTGTTCCAGTAGAAATTCTAATTGCAGCAGGTTATACACCTGTTGATTTAAATAATATTTTTATAACCTCAAATGACTATTTGAAATATATAGATATTGCAGAAAGAGATGGTTTTCCTAGGAGTTTGTGTACCTGGATAAAGGGTATTTATGGAGCCTGTTTGCAAAATGGCATAAAAGAGATAGTCGGCGTTGTTGAGGGTGATTGTTCTAATACAAAAGCCCTTATTGAAGTACTTGAACTTCGAGGAATAAAGGTCTATCCGTTTTCATTTCCCCACAGTCACAAGTTAGAGGATGTAGAACATGCAATAAAAAAGTTTATGAATCTCTTTAATGTAACAATAAAAGAAGTTGAACTAGTAAGACTTAAGCTCAATGCAACTCGCTCCTTAGTTAAAGAAATTGATCAATTAACATATATAGATAATAAAGCAACAGGCTTTGAAAATCATCTTTATCAAGTAAGTTCAAGTGATTTTAATTGTAATATAGATGCTTTTGACGTTGAACTAAAGAATATTATTTGTGAAATAAAAAGTAGAACCCCAATTGTTAGAAAACTTCGCCTTGGGTATATTGGCGTCCCTCCTATGACTCCAGATATATACACATTTGTTGAAAATCTTAATGCTAGTTTTGTATACAATGAGGTTCAAAGAGAATTTGCCTTTCCAAGAGCTAATAATGCCATTGATATATATCATCAATACTATGATTATACTTATCCTTATGATACGAATTTTAGGATTGTAGAGATTCAAAAACAAATAGACAATCGTAAATTAGACGGAATAATTCACTACTCTCAAGCATTTTGCTATAGAGCAGTTACGGATATTATTTTAAAGGAAAATTTAAATATTCCCATATTAAATATTGAAGGTGACAAATTAAACGTCTTAGATGCAAGAACAAAACTTAGATTAGAAGCCTTTCTTGATATGTTACTTGACTTAAAGACATACAGCAAGGAGGCTAAAAAATGCGAGTACTAGGTATAGACCTTGGAAGCCGCGAGGTTAAAATAGTTTTAATAGAAGACAATAAAATAATACAAAAAAATAAAGTAAGCACCATGAGTTTTTACAGAAATTACTGCAAATTCAATGGTAAGATTATTGTTGATTTAGAAAAACTTGATATTGGTCGTATTGATAAAGCAGTTTCTACAGGTTATGGTAAAAACAATACTGATTTAGCATTATTTTCTCAGATAAATGAGGTAAAAGCTCATGTTTATGGAGGTTTTTATCAAACCGGCTTAAAGGATTTTATACTTTTAGATATAGGTGGTCAAGATGTTAAAATTGTAAAAGTAGAAA
>NZ_CALEVF010000158.1 GCF_937920395.1 uncultured Clostridium sp.
TGGAGTTCAGACGTGTGCTCTTCCGATCTCAGAAGAATTGTTAAACACCATGAGAATTATATCAAAGTTATGTTTGGATGAAATTAAAGAAAAATATGAAAGGAATAATCTAAATTTTTTTTTGGCAAAAGGTAAAATACTTCAAAATGATGAAATATGTGAAAAATATTTCGATTACAAAAAGGCTCTGTATATGGACAAGGAATTAGAGAAATGTTTATATAGTTTGGATAAAGTCAGGTTAGAAAAAATAGTTGATGAATTTTTCGATGATGTATATTCATTTGATACCACAGATAGAAGATATATTATAATGGCTTCATTGAATATCATTAGTAAACTTGAAATGATATTATCTGATATGGATGAGTCGATTAGTAATATTTTGAATACGCAAATTAATCTATGGGAAAAACTTTTGAATTATGAAACTATCACCGACATAAGAAATTGGATTAAACATATTTTCAAAATAGTAATTGATTATCTTAAAGTAAAATTTGAAAGTACTAACGGAAAAATAATTATTCAAATTGAAGAATTTGTAAAAATGAATTATGATAAAGATATAAGTCTTAAGGAAATCGCAAATAAATTTTATTATTCACCAAACCATCTTGGGCTAATTATTAAAGAGATGTTAGGAAAAGGTTTTACTGAATACCTAACAGCATATAGAATGGAAATGGCTAGTGACTTTCTTAAAAATCCAAGCATTAAAATATATGAAGTGGCACAAAAGGTTTCGTACAAAAATGTAAATGCATTTATTAATAAGTTTAAAGAACATTTTGGAATTACACCAAAAGAATTTAAGAAAAGATATGAAAAATGTTAAAATTCAATATATTTTATTGCTATTTTAAGAATCTTAAAATAAAATATAAACTTATGATTACATATTTCCCGCTTACGGTTATATTAATAATTATAGTGGGGTCATTTTCTTACACTATATCAGAAGATATTATAAAAAAACAGAGTGTTAAGATTGTAACCCAAGTACAACAGCAAAATAAAATTACTATAGATACAAATTGTAAAAACATTGAAAACTTTTTAAACAATATAGCATATAAAAAAGATACTCAAGATTTTATGAAGGGAAACTATGAGATAGGTATTATAAATACAGAAAAAATTACTAATTACGAAGAAAACCTTATTACTTGGATGTCTTTGTCTGAAATACCGTCAAATTTAGCAATTGTAAGAAACGGCGATAACTTAAATGAAATAATACCAAATAACTTTCATAATATTTTAAATGATAATAATTATAATGGCATGCTTAAGCCACATATTAATAGTTATCAGATATATAACTGCAGTAGAATTAAACAAATAGGATGGTACAGAAATATTAATGGATATAGTAAAAACCCTATATGGTTAAAGATTAGTAATGATAAATTTTATGGTAATATATCAATTATAAAAAATATACCGGATTATAATAATTTTAATACAAGTATTGGAACGATGATTTTGACAATTCCTATTAAATCTATTTTTATTACAACACAAGCAGCTAATATAGGTAGTAATTTTTTTAACATGTGTTTTGATGATCAGGGTAAAATAATTTATATTGATAAAAGCAAAAAAGAATTTTATGAAAAATACAAGGCAAAAATAGATAAATATATTCAAGGTAATGTTAAGGATATGTACTTAATTGATAAGAATACTGCAGTATTAACAATTGGAGTAAATAAAAATAAATGGAAATTCATTAGTATCATCTCTATGAGTGAAATTACTAATAAAACAAAGAGAATAAAAAATCTAGTTGTGATTTGTTGTGTATTAGCCTTAATATTTTTATTTATCGCGACTTTTCTTTTATCAAGATTATTCTCGAATAAGATTATAAAGATATTAAAGTACATGAAAAAATTTCAAGAGGGAAATTTTAAAGAAAAATTAGAGAATATTGATAATGATGAGTTAGGTTTTATTGCAAAATCTTACAATGAAATGGTTGAGAGGACAGAATATCTTATAAATGAGGCTTATGAATCTAATCTTAAAAAGAAAGAAGCAGAATTAAGGACTCTACAAGCCCAGATAAGCCCACATTTTTTAGCTAATTCTTTATCTAGTGTTAACCGATTAGTAACTAAGGGAGATCTGGGTAATATTACAACTATGGTAAACTCATTGGTAATCTTTTATAGAATGACTCTAAACAAAGGAAAAGATATCATAACTATATCAAATGAAATAGAACAGGCAAAAGCATACATTAGAATACTTAAAATTAGAATGAGTGAAATTTTTAACATCTTTTATGATATTGATGAAGATGTTAAAAGATTCTTTACAGTTAAGGTTATTCTTCAACCATTTATTGAAAATATAATTGACCATGCTGTTTTTGACAGAGAAGGACCAATAAATATTATTATATCGATTAAAATGCAGGATAATAGTATAATATTTAAAATTATTGATGATGGTGTAGGGATGAGTGAAAATAAAATAAAATCATTGTTTTTAAATGATTCAAGTGTAAGTTCTGGCTATGGAATTATAAATGTAGATGAAAAACTTAAAATGTATTATGGAAATGAATATGGCATTAAAATTTTTAGTAAACTTGGAATTGGAACAGTTATAACAATTAAAATACCAAAGTCTGAATGATAATATACTCATTTGAACTTATAACTAACTTAATCTTTCATAATTTAAAAAGTAAAGAAACCAATGAGTTATTCTGCTTACAACATTATCATTCTAATAGACAGTTAACAAAAGTAAGGAGAGTTGTCTCAACTATAAACTTATAGTTGAGATAACTCTCTATTTATTCAAATGTATCAAAAACGCTTCGAATTTTAAGTTGCTTTCTTAATTCTTCAATTGAGACCAAACTAGATAAATCATCTTTTTTAACCTGTATAGTTTTAATAGTTCCTGCTGACAAATCAAAGTAATTATCACTAAATATAGCGTCAATTTCAGTGAAATCAATTTCTACAAATTTTGCATAGGACTTGCATGATATATCCAAAGTAAAGCTATTATCATTTTCAATAATATTAATATCTAATTTAGGATCTATAAAATTAAAATGCTTTGACTTAACAAATAGAACAGTTCCATCACTTATAATTTTCCCATCAATAATGAACTTAAATTCCAAATAACAATTTCTCTTTTTATCATTTGAATCTAATATCATATTAAAATCAAGATCAGCATATTTAATCGAAGTAAGTGCATCAATTTTAATGTTTTCCTTAAATGATTCTATTATATTAGATTTAGCATCTCGTAACTTCCAAACAATATCTCCAGAAACTTTTTTCATAGTTTCATTGCTAAGGTGCAAAGATACAATAGGCCCTTCCTCACAAGCCGAAATGAGTATTGGTGAGAAGAATTTTCTCGCAGCATATTGTAGTGCTTTCCATCTTCCAAAATAGTCGATACTAGCCCAAGAGGCTACTGGCCAACAGTCATTAAGCTGCCAATACATTGCACCCATACATCTTCCTCTATTTCTTCTCCAGTGCTCAACGCCATATCTTATGCCTTCAGCTTGAATTAACTGTGAAGCATATAATAAGGAGTCAAAATCTTTTGGGTACTTATAATTTTCACCAATATAGTATAGAATTTTTTCATTTCCTGTTCCTGATTTTTGATGACTTTCCATGACGTATGAGAAAATGTTTCTATCGCCTGGAAGTGTAAAACTTTTTATAGTTTTGAGACATGGGAAAGATTGAAGTCCAAACTCAGACATAAATCTTGGAAAATAGTTTCTAAAAGCAGTAAAGGGTTCTCTACCATGCCAAACTCCCCAGTAATGCATGTCACCATAATTGTCGTCATTAGGATTGTCAAAACTTCCAGTTGAGGAAGGAGAAGCAACCCAATAAAAAGTATTAGGGTCCATTTCTTTTGAAACCTCTGGTAACACAACTTCAAAATGTTTTATATAATCTGCTTTAAGCGCAGCAGAAAACTGCTCGCTCCAGCCCCAATCTGCCCAACCAACCTCCAGTTCATTATTGCCACACCAAAGTCCTAAAGAAGCATGGTGGCGTAACCTTCTCATGTTATCTTTTGTTTCCTGTATTATATTTTCTTTGAAATCATCAGTAAATCTATAAACGCAGCAGGCATACATATGATCTTGCCATACTATAAGTCCGTATTCATCACATAAATCATAAAAATAGTCTAGAGGGTAATATGCCCCTCCCCAAACGCGAATGGAATTAAAGTTTGAAGCAATGCAGTTTCTAATAAGTTTTTCAGTTTTTTCTCTACTACATCTGGCAGTGATATTATCTTCTGGTATATAATCGGCACCCATAGAAAATAATTGTACACCATTTACTTCAAAAGCAAAAGACTCACCCCATTGATCCTTTTCTTGATGAACGGTTATAGTTCTAAGTCCTATTTTGTAACTTAAAGAATCTAATACAATATCATTATAAAGTAAAAGCACCTCAACTTTATATAATGGATGAGCTCCAAAGCCATTTGGCCACCAAAGTAATGGATTTTCAACAGATATATTTATATTATTTTCAATTAAACAAGAAGATATCTTCTTTTCAATGCAAATACCTTCAGGTGATATAAGTTTAATCATCACATCTGATTTAAAATCATAGAACTTTTCAAGTTTTACAAATACATTTACATGAGCAAATCCTTGTTCATGTATTTGAGAAATATATACATCATCAATTTTACCTTGGTTATAAGCTTTAATAGATATATTTTTCCATATACCAACATCCGGAAGTTTTGGACCCCAGTCCCATCCAAACATATGGTGAGCTTTTCTCAAATGAGGTATCCCATGAATATAATCTCCATTTAAAGGATCATCTATTTGTTTTTTGTTTATGTATTGAAGTGGCGACTCAAAAACTATATTGATAGTATTTACACCAACTACTAATAATTCTTTAACATTAAACTCATAGGTCCTGTGCATGTTATTTGACTTACCAATACTTTTCCCATTTATAAAGATTTCAGCTAATGTATCTAGGCCCTCACAAACCAATACTATTTTATCCTTGTCTAAAAATTTGTTATCAATTTGATAATTTCGTGTATATTCATAATCGTAATTTGACAGTTCTAAAGCCTCATATTCATTATCACGATAAAATGGATCTTCCATTTTCCCTGAGGTAAGTAAGTCATTATACATTGAACCTGGTACTAATGCGTCAATAAAAGCCTCTTCACCAGTCCTTCTCATAAGCCATTTACCATTTAAGTCTAATAAAATCATACTGTACATCTCCTTTAAATCAAATTATATTATAATGTTAACTAAACTAATGAATTTAATTATCTGCTAGCAGGTGATAATAGTGTAACCACTATCTTTATTTCATGATATAATTATATTGCGGATTCTTAATATAATAAATAGACTATATCGTCATTTATTATATAATATGTCGTTGTAGTGAAGAAGAAGTTTAAATTTAAATAGTGAATATGAATACTATACCAAGCAATTAAATGAGAAGGTGATTAGTCTATGAGTAGAGTGTTACGATATAATGATTTAAACATAAAAATACCTATGGGAAATATGACAATAAATATATTCTACATAGGTTATGAACCACCAAGGCCAAATTGGAGTTTTAAAAACCATTCTCATAGTACATATGAACTTCATTTTATACCTAGTGGTAAAGGTATACTACAAGTATTTGATAAAAAATATATTATTATCCCGGAGACATTTTACATGACTGGTCCAGGGATATTGCATAAACAAAAAGCTGATTTTGAAGATCCTATGTGTGAATATTGTATTAATTTTGAAATAAAAATATCAAATAGAAGTATAAAGAAAAGTGATCCCTTTTTAAAAGAAGAAATAGATGATATTATAAAGATTCTTTTAAATACAAATTTTTGGTTTGGTGAGGACAGATTTGCAACTAGTGAATTATTTCTTAAGGTAATGCAAGAACTAGAGAATACTATAACTGGGTATTATACTTATATCCAAAATCTATTTTCACTTATTATTTTAAATGCAGTAAGATGTATGTCTGAGAAAAAAGAAACCAATTATCATTTTCCCAAGCAATCGCTTAACGATTCTCGTATATTCTTAATAGATGAAGAATTTAGTTATAATTATCTTGGATTAACAACTGAAGTCCTTGCAAAAAAGATTAGGACTAGCATTAGGCAAATAAATAGAATAATGAAAAAACATTATTCTATGACATTTACTGAAAAATTAACTATTACGAGAGTAGAGTTGTCAAAGGAGTTTTTAAAAGAGACTAGTATTTCTATAAAAGAAATATCAGAAAAGATTGGATTTATAAATCCAAATTATTTTAGTCGGGTTTTTCAGAAATACGAACATATTTCGCCTAGTGAGTTTAGAGAAAAAAATTATAAACCTATAATTAAATAAACATAAAAATTAAATTCTAAGATAGGAGAAGGTTATGGATTCAAATATGAATTTGACATCATAACTTTTATTTTATAGTGGTAATTTTACTTTAAATGTAGGTACAAGGTCTATAGTGATTAGTATTTATATCCCATAATTGCTTCCGTAGCGAAGTTTAATCCTTTTTTTTACGTTTCTGCACCACTTAATTCTATAATTTTTACATTTACATTTAGATCATTATTTTAAATATTAAATTCATTCCCACCCAACATCAAGCTTAACCTTGTTTTCTAAATACTTTTGAGTTATATATGCCTCTTTTGCCTTCCTACATTGTAATCCTTAATATATATATTTCTCCAAATACTCATATACTAACTCCGTGATATAAAAGTATGTTTGCATGTAATAACCTCTTTATAATTATTGTATTAAGTCGTTCGTTTAAAGTCCATATATTGCATGAACGATTTATGTATATATTCACCATATAATGCCACTTCCAAGGCTATTAGTTCTCGTTCGCCTACTGTATACTCCAAACGAACTATATTTGTTTATTCCTTTAAGATTTAACACCTTAAGTTTATAAGAAAATATGATTCATATATTTAACCAGTAAAATACTTGCGTTTATGGGTATATATTTTTCCTAGTGTACAAAATATCATTTTTACTGAGGATACCCCATACAATAATAGTATGGGGTATCCTTATTTAAGTAGCTATAATTCTTTTATAATAATTCTAAATTGTACTAACTTTAGACCAACTGTTTCGTAGTTATTATACTTAAAGAATTATGAGGTTTTATTAGAATTGGACAAGTTCCTATAGGTTGGCACTAAAGTATTTGTAGATTTTAAAAGTTTACTTGAAATAGTATAAGGCTCATAACTTTGCCAACAATTCTGCCAACATGAAACTTATTTATCAAGTTCAAACCCTTGTAAGACTATATTATTTGTTTCATAGTTTAAAGTTTATTGTTATTGTCTATATCGTCTATCAATAACTATATACTGAAAAGTTTCATTCTTATTCAGTTTACATCTCTTTTACATCTTAAATAGTAAAAAACTATTTTGACTTTACTTTTACACTTAACCGAACAGCTTGAATTGACAGTAATGATGCTTTTATTCTATCAAAATAAGCATCTATACCATAAGCCTTTAACACTATTCGCTCAAAATTTAATCTATCTGCCTGTAACAATTCTTCTTTTGTAGTTAGTATATTTCTTTCAAGTAATGGCTTAAATGCTTCAAATATATTTGTCCTTTGTTCTTTGCTAAGTAAATTCGGATCAAGCATATAACCTTTTTCAAGATTATCTTTACTAAAATCCAAAACTCCTAATCCTCTTCCAAAACCAACAGCTTCCACATAGAACATACCCAACATTGAATTCAATAAAGTATGACACAAATCTATATCAACTGCTTCACTTCGAGCTAGTAACCCAATCAATCGCTGATTAATAAAAGTAGGTACGTCAAATTTACCAAAAAAGATTCTTTCTTCAGGATTCATGCCCGTAAATAAATAAGGCAACTTAGTTGCATCTAGCATGTTCCATTTTGTACCTCTTGTTAATACAGACTGATTTAAATGATTTTCAAACCTAGCTAACCAATTCAATGTCTTTGTATGATGCAATCTTACTAATTCTTCAACTGTTTTGTCACAACAAAGAACATCTGTATCCGATTTTGCAGTAAGTCGATTACAACTCTTAGTATTCTTTAGCCCTCTTCTTATAAATTCAGCATCTACTAAAGTCGCATCTTTTAGATAAAATATCTCATCTTGGCCTGTTTTCTCGCCTCTAAATACTTTAAATAATGAACCCAGTTTACACAAACTATCTTTTATATCTAACAACCAATCAGTATCATGAAAAAGTGTATTAATAGAAACATTCATTTTTAGCATTTCTTGTATTACTGACTGCTTATATTTCTTTAACTGCAGCACATTCTTATCAGTTTCCTTGGCTAAGACAGCAGAGTTGATTAAATTTGTAAATAAATCTGCATCTTCAAGATCTGCTAATGTTTTATTTATTATTCCAAAAGTAGTATCTCCACCTTTTATAGGTTCTGATACCTGCTCTTTCTTTGTCATCAAAATCAAAGTTGTCACTACATCAGCATTAGTAAACCATTTTCCTTTTCCACTAACATAAACTGAATCAATATCGTAATACCATCTAACTATATCAAAAAAATGTTTTCCTGCTGCTGTACCCAACCATGAATTAGACGTTATTACACTCAACTTTCCACCAGCTTTTAATAACTTCCATACAGATATAATTATATATATGTATAAATCAGTTCTACCTGATACATTTATATTCGTGGTGTCTTTTATATTTTTTACAACAGCTTGTATTACTGCATTAGTTTCTTCTTTTTTCTTATTGAAATTAACAAATGGTAAATTTGATATAATTGAATCTAACTGTGGTAAATTATATGTTATCATTTTACCTGTAGTTGGATTTATAATTTGTACATCTTGACCTACATTTAAGTCAAAAACATTAGCTTGAAAAATCATACTAGGTATATTTATAGAACTGGCATCAGTCAACCCCATATTTAGTATCTGTAGTGGAAAAGAATACTTATCAGAAGCCCATGTAGTTTCATATGCTTTATTTATACTTACAAATTGCTTCTTATAATTTAGTATTGCCTTTGGTATTGTGCCTGTACCCGAACATGGATCTAAATTTACTTCATTTAAATCATTTATCGTCAATTTTACTAAAAGTTCAGCTAACTTTACTGGTGTTGTATATAAACCTATTACTTCCCTCTTAGCACAATTTACTGTATTTTCTATTGTTGTTTGTAATGCATTCTGATCTATATTTACTATACCGTTACTGCTTAAGAAACGGTTGAATTCTATAATATCATCCCACACGTCTGATGGAATTAATTCACTGTAATCAAATGTTTTAAATATATTATAGAAATCACACTTTGCAGTTATTTCTGAAAATATCTCAATTGCTCTTTGTGGTTTCACACTATAATCAATACTTTCAACTGCATACGCAGGATTATGATACTTTTTAATTATATGTGCAAACATAAACTTATTCAGCCAATTTAATAATATTGTTTTTGCATAAGCTTCATACATATCAGTCTCATCGGACATATATTCAACTTTTACTTCCTCCCACCAATTACTTACATAACTCCTTATTATTACACTTTTAACAGCTTCACTCTTTATTTCACTTGCTACTATGCACTTATTTTTTGTTATTATTGATGTCATTACTGTATCAGATAAAATCTCACCAAGTCCTGCTGAGTGAAATACCCCAGACTCAAAATAAGCATTTATTTCTGTTAAAATCTGTTCTATCAACAACAACCATTCATTATGGTACGTCTCAACATCTTGCCTTGTTTTAATATACTTTGTAGCATCCCAAGTCTTTACTATATTAAAATTACCACTTACATCTTTTACATACAAAACTCCATATGTAAAATTCCAAATAAAACAACTATTTAATCCTAGAATAGTTGCTTTATTTTGAGCATCTTTTACAAAATCATTATCAGTTATCAATACATCTGGCATCTTTATTTCCCAACCCTGAAGTATTTTTAACTGTTTGTTATCACCATAAAGTATTACATCTGGAAACATTCTTTTCTTGCCAGTGTTTATTGTAGTTTCTCCACCTGCTCTTTTTATATTCCATGTCCTTTTAGCTACAATTAAATTAATATCCGTAATTAGAGATATTGCCCAACTTCTCTCGTTTTTTGTTATCGCTACCACAATGGTTTTCCTCCTCAAAATACTTTATTAAGTTCTTATTTTTTACCCTTATTCTCTTTTCTTCATTTAAATTTACCCATGATTTTTGCAACCTACTTTTACATACTTCTATATAATCTATTTCTTCTTTCTTAAATAATGCAACATTTGTATTCTGCTCTATTCCTATAAAATTCCTACCCTCTTCTAATGCAGCTACTAAAAATGAGCCACTTCCACACGTATTATCAAGGACTATGTCACCCTCATTTGTATACGTCCTTACTAAATATCTACCCAACTCCACTGGCTTTTGAGTAGGGTGATATACTTTACCCTCCGACTCTGCTGTCTTTACATATATTATGTCAGTTGGATACCTTTGACCTTCACTCTTAACATGTACAGGTAAGAAATCACCATAGCTGCCAGTCAATTGGTCCTTTCTTATACCCTTATCATAAGCTTCCCCATCTGTCATTTGAGGATTATACGTTGGTTGCTTTTTATAAAATACACATATCTCTTCATGCTTTCTTAAAGGCTGTTTCTTAGCATTTAGAAAATTTGTTGCTTTTGATTTCTCCCATATCCATTTATACTTATATAATTCTGGTTTACTTAAAATTAACTGTGCAGTAAATACACCATTCGATGTCAGTACTATTGCACCGTTATCCTTAATTATTCTAGTGTACTGTTTCCATAAGTCATCTAAAGGGATTACAGAATCCCACTTATTCTGTGTTGTTCCGTATGGCAAATCACATAAAATCATGTCAATTGACTTATTGGGTAACTCTTTCATTTTTTCTAAACAATCTGCCTCATGTATTTCATTTATAAATTCATCTATATATTTCATCTCTTTATTTGACTTTTTTATCATTTGATAAGTCTCCTTTGATACTTTCATTTATATTCTTTTTAGTAACCTTTTATTCGGGTATACTAGGTATTTGATAGCGATTTCAAGGTTTTCATACCCTTTTATAGTAACATTTTTACATGCTATTGGTATATATTTATTAAAAATTTTAAAATAATTTATATTACTATAAATTTAAAAAATTCGCATCTTTCACACCAAATATCCATCTCTTATTACTCCTCTTGCTTTGGTTATTAATTATGTTTTAAAACTGTAATACTTTTGTATTTTTTTGTAATACCTATATAATATCGTCCATCACTCAATTAAGTGTGAATTTAATTCTCCCAAATCCTTTTATAACTTTTTAATCCTATCAAGGTTGGATCTTGTTTCTTTTCTTTACATTCTTGAACATAGATTAATATAAACTGACATAACATACCCTTCCCTTGACTATTGAAGCACCAAAGGATACAATTTAACTGCGAGTTAGGTGGTTTCCTTCGGAAAACTGCCTTATTTTATTTGTTTAATATTTTTTCAACACCATTTGGACTAAGAAGTGTCGGCAGTCTAACGCCTAATTTTTTAAAATCTAAGCCCTCTACCATCTCCATGCTTTTTAATTTCAATCTATCTTGTAATGTTCTTACTGGAATACCCGATTCTCTAGCTACATCTTGCAAGGTCTTTATATCTCTTAATTCCATATCCTATCAACTCCTTCAACTATATCCCACAACTTATTTAATCCAATAGCTTTGTTTATTATTTATAGTCTGCTTCTCTCTCATATCCGCCCTTTGGTGGATTAATTAAACAACAATATTTTATATAATCACTCACGGTCATATTTTTTTCTTCTGCCTTTTCTAAAAATAACTTTTTTTCAGCTTCATTTAATCTTGCTTTTATAATTTCAGTTTTCATATTTAAACTCCTTTCATTTGAATTGTTTTATTTTATGCTTATATTGTGTCACATATGTGACCACAATGCAAGCATAAAAATATTAAATATGTATTCTATATCCAATAAGCAGTTGGAGTTTTGGCACATGTTTTTCTATTTGTATAAATATACTCTGATGCTTCAAGTGCTGAAATACATTTATAAAGAACTTTTGTTTTATGTATTTTACCCTTAGTATCAACCCATTCAACCATGAAATCTTTTTTATCATTATAATCTAACATTTTTAATACCTCCTAGTATTTTTTAGGGGAAGGACTTTTATAATTATAAAAGTCCTTTTTCCTTAAAGCTTAAATATTTATCATATTCGCCAATAATTACATGGTCTAATACCTCTATTCCTAATATTTTGCCACATTCTTTTAATCTTGTGGTTATGCTAATATCTTCTTTACTAGGGGTTGGATCACCACTAGGGTGATTGTGTGAAATTATTATTGAAGCAGCATTACTTAGTATTGCGGTTTTAAAAATTTCTCTAGGATGAACGATTGACGAATTTACACTAGATCGGAAGAGCACACGTCTGAACTCCAGTCACCGCCTCTATCTCG
>NZ_CALEVF010000159.1 GCF_937920395.1 uncultured Clostridium sp.
TTTCCCTACACGACGCTCTTCCGATCTCTAAACTTGCTACAGTTATTGAATTTATTTTATTTTTAGTATCAAGTGTTAAAACAACTAACGCTTCTCTATCATAATCTCCTATAAATTTTTTAAATATATTAGCACAATCTTTAGGACTTGAAATTTGAGTATCTCCATATTCTAAGTTTTTTTCTTTAACCATTTTTATTGATACAATTTGAACATTTTCCATTTCTACCACTCCTCGTATTTGTTTTTCTTTCTTTCTATACCTTCATTATACGCCTACGTAGGCGTATAGTCAAGGATTTTAGCCTGTTTTGATAAAATATATTTTACTGTAACCCAGTTATATCAACATTTATATGCTTTTTCCTAAAATAGCTTATGCCACCTTTTCAATTTTTAATTTTTTAATCCATTGTTGAATTTTTTCTATATTATTTCCTTCTATGCCCCATGCTTCTACATCAGCTGAAAGATTTAATCCATAACCTTCTATTTCCATAATAGTGTCTATATAATATCGTTCAATATATTGCCCTAATTCATCAAAACACTCTTTTCCAGCACCTTCAACATCATAAAACTCAATAAGTTGATTATCTTCTTTTAATGTTAAACAACGATTACGACCATAATTATCACCTTTCCCTATTACTCTTATTGCAAATTGTCTACCATTTTGATTTTCTATGAACATTAATTTTGCCATTTTACCACTCCTAAATTATTTGTTTTTGTTTCTTTCTATACCTTTATTATACACTCACGTAGGCGTATTGTCAATATAATTTGTCCTTATTTCAAAATAAATATCTATATAAACATAGTCATACCAACGATTAATCGAATAAATTGCATAATTGTCCACGAAGTGAAAAGGCGGATAATAAACTTATGTATATATAAGACTATGACCGCCGAGACATGCAATACTGGAGATTATAATTAATAAACTGCCACCCTACTTCTGCTTTAAAACTTACAAGAAAAATAATATTTGAGCTTTACTTTAAATAACAAAGTATTAATATGCGCCAAGGATTGTAGTGGAATTAAAAAAGCTTAAACATTAGATATTCTTTTCTAAAATTGGTTGGAGGTACGGAAAACAATCTTAAAAATATAGAATATCTTTTGTTTAAGTTTCTTTAATTGGAATGGAAAGCCTGCTCGGACGTCCAAATAAAAAAGTTTTACCTTTAAGGAGTTTAAAATAAATTATATATGCTAAGTATTAAATACTTTTTAGCTAGATTACTCCATCCCAGACGTCTCAAAATTAATATCAGATAAAACATCATTTTTTAAATTATACTGCCTTAAATATTTATTAAAATGATTTAAAGAATACTTATGTTACGGGTAATAACCAACTAATTAAATGGCTACATCTATTCTATTGCAATAAAAAAGAGCAGTTAAGATTTAAATCTCAACCAAAGTCAATTCATTTAATCCTATAGTTTCCACAATATCCACTTACATGTATCAAATGAATATTTCAACTCATACAACCTCTCTGAGCCCTTGATTACGCTCTGACATTTATAAACCAGCATATTATTACCAGCAAGCTTTTCCTTGTTTATAGTGAGTACTTTATCTATCTTAATAACTGATATACTTTCATCCTCATTAGCGATTTTGAAACGCACAGGATTTAATTTGCCATTCAAATCCGTCCATGTAACCATTTCAACAGGTTTAGCTATAACTTTCATTTTATCTCCTCCAAACATATGTTCCC
>NZ_CALEVF010000160.1 GCF_937920395.1 uncultured Clostridium sp.
TTAATTTAACACTTTCCATTTCACCTGGTGTAAGTATCTTTTTCTTTAAATGCATTTCGCGAACATCATCGAAATAGACTGATATATAAGCAGCTTTATGAACTTCTCCAACTCTAAATCTTACATCTATTCCATTTCCTATATTTTTAGGGTTAATGGTACTTGGTACTGTATACCTAACTCCCTCAGTAGCGAAAACCTCAACGCTCTTTCCCTCTTGATGAATTCCTTTTATGCAATCTGCGGCATTCTTACCAGCAGTATAACTTTCAGTGGTTACATTATCTACTAAATCATGAACATGAAGCACATTACCACAGGTAAATATTCCAGGAATACTTGTCTGCATACTTTCATCGACTATTGGTCCACCTGTAACCCTATTAAGTACAATATTTGCTTTTCTAGAAAGCTCATTCTCAGGAAGAAGTCCAACAGATAATAGTAAGGTATCACAAGCAATGTATTCCTCAGTTCCATTTATTGGTTTTCTGTTAGCATCAACCTTGGAAATAGTAACGCCCTCTAGTCTATCGTGACCATGTATATTTATTATAGTTGTGCTTAGTTTTAATGGAATGTTAAAATCATCTAAACACTGCACAATATTTCTTTTAAGTCCGCTTGAATGGGGCATTAACTCTACACAAGCTTTTACTTTTGCGCCCTCAAGAGTCATTCGTCTTGCCATTATAAGACCAATATCTCCAGAACCAAGGATTACTACTTCTTTTCCTGGCATTAATCCTTCAGCATTAACATATTTTTGCGCTGTTCCAGCAGTATAAATACCTGCACACCTTGAACCTGGAATGTTTAAAGCTCCTCTTGGTCTTTCACGACATCCCATGGCAAGTATAATAGCTTTTGCCTTAAGTTCTAAAATACCATCTTCTGTATTTACAGCTGTAACTTGTTTATTTGAATTTATATCCAATACCATGGTATTGAGTTTGTATTCAATTTTAAGATCAGTAGCTTTATCTATAAATCGTTGTGAATACTCTGGTCCAGTAAGTTCTTCTTTAAATGTATGTAAACCAAAGCCATTATGAATACATTGGTTTAAAATGCCACCTAATTGATTATCTCTTTCTAAAATTAAAATACTGTCTATTCCTTGGTCCTTTGCAGAAACTGCAGCTGCAAGTCCTGCTGGACCTCCACCAATTATGATTAAATCATATTCTTGCATATTTATTCCTTCCTCTCTATACCTAATATTTATATTTTATAAAGATTGTTTATTTGTTCCAGTTATTAAAATAGAATTTCCACCGGATTTTGTAACTTCAGAGCGAGGTATATTAAGTTCTCTTGCTAGAATATCTACAACTTTTGTTGAACAGAAACCAGACTGACATCTACCCATTCCTGCTCTTGTACGAAGCTTAACTCCATCAAGTGTTGTTGCTCCAAGAGGTCTTCTTATAGCGTCTATAATTTCACCTTCTGTAACAGTTTCGCACCTACAAATAACTGTTCCATATTCAGGTATTTCTTTAATAATTGCTTTTCGCTCTTCATTAGACATTTCTCTAAATTTTCTTATACCTTTTCTAATTGGATTAAATTTTAAATTTTTTCCTGGATTTAGTTTATTTGTTACCATATCAGCTACCATCACAGCAATACTTGGAGCACTGCTTAATCCTGGAGAGGCTATTGCTGCTACATTAATAAAGTCTTTAGCGTCAGTTGCTTCTTCAATTATAAAATCATCTAATTCAGTATGTGCTCTATTTCCTGCGAAAGAAGTTATAACCATATTCATAGGAAATTGCATTTGAATACTTAATTGAGCCTTTTTAATGATATCATCAATACCATCACGAGTTGTATCTAAGTCTGCTTTGTCTTCTAAATCAACAGCATTAGGTCCAATTAACAGATTACCATCAACGGTTGGTGTAACTAAAACTCCTTTTCCAAGCTTGGTTGGAAGTTGGAAAATAGTATTTTTTATTAGTGATCCTGCTACTCTATCAAATAGAACGTATTCTCCTCGCCTTGGTATTATATTGATCTTATTCTTGCTAACCATATTATTCATATCACCTGAATATAAGCCAGCTGCGTTAATTACAATTTTTGTTTCAATATCGCCTTTATTAGTTTTTATAATATATCCATTTGAACTTTTTTCAATGTTTTTAACTTCAGTTTCAAACTTAAATTCTACACCATTATTATATGAATTTTCAGCTAGAGCAATAGTCATTTCATATGGACAAACTATTCCACCTGTTGGAGCATAAAGTGCACCAACACAATGATCTGTTACATTAGGTTCCATTTTTCTAACTTGGTCACCATCAATAATAACTAAATTTGGAACTCCATTTTCAATTCCTTGATCTAATAAATGTTGTAAATCCGGCATATTCTTCTTATCAAAACAAAGAACCAAAGAACCATTTCTCTTAAATGGGAAATCCAATTCCTTTGCAAGGTCCGTAAACATTGCATTACCTTTTGCGTTCAATTTTCCTTTCAAAGTACTTGGTTTAGCATCAAAACCACCATGTACAATTGCACTGTTTGCTTTTGTTGTACCAGAAGCAACATCGCTAGATCTTTCAATTACACAAGTTTTTACATTATATTTAGATAACTCTCTTGATATTGAGCAGCCAATAACACCTGCACCAATAATAGTTACATCAAACATTATTTAACCTCCTAAATGCAAATAAAAAGAGAACCTTGATTAATAGGCATAAGATGCCCATAGATCAAGGCTCTCTTTTCTCCGCCTTTACTTATTTAATTACATATTATCATAATGTTTAGACGATTACAAGGGGAAAATAGTAAAAAACACTCAAATTTAAAACGATAACATAATAATATAAAATTCTTGAATGAAAAATAATACTGTGATAAACTGAACATAATATTATAGGTCTGATTAAATCAAATTACTCTTATGATAATATATACTACAGACTAAAATAAATTTTTGGAGGAAACATCATTGGCTAATTTAGAACAACTCTTAATAGAGAACCCAGTTATTGCAGCAATAAGGAATGAAAAAGATTTGGAAGAAGTAATTCATAGTAAAGTGCTTATTGTGTTTGTCTTATATGGAAGCATAATGAACATTAAGAAAATATCTGAGAAACTTAAAGAAGCGGGTAAAGTAGTATTTATTCATGTTGATTTAATAGATGGATTAAAGGGAGATTATGCAGGACTGCTATTTATAAAGCAATGTGGTGATCCATATGGAATAATAAGCACAAGACCAACTAATATAAAAAACGGAAAAAAATTAGGACTTTGCGCTATTCAAAGGATATTTGTACTTGATTCTTTGTCCCTAGAGACAGGAATAAGAAATATACAATCAGTTCTTCCTGACGCTGTAGAACTTTTGCCTGGTATCGCAAGTAATATTATTAAAAGTATGGAAAATGAAGTGCGAGTACCTATTATAGCCGGTGGGTTAATTCAAACTAAGAAGGATATAATGCAGGCAATTGGTGCAGGAGCAATGGCTATTTCAACATCTAAACAAGATTTATGGAGTTTATCAGAGGAATAGTTAAACTATAAATTTTAATAAATGATAGTATATTAAAAATATATAGATTGAAATATAGAAAATAACAACCATAACAATAATTTGATATGGTTGTTATTTTCTATATACTAGGGTAGGAGATGTTAAATTATGCTGAAAATTGATGATAAGGCTTTAAATTATGTACAAGGTAAAAAATTATGTTTTGTTGTAAATGTTGAAAATACACCTGTAGAATGTGATTGTTCCAATTGTCATACTAATATTAAAACACTCAAAACAAAGGTTTTATTTGAGACAGAAGTGTTAGATAAAGAAGACTATGATATTTATGAGTATCATGGTGTCAAAGTATTTATTTTAAAAGAATTAAAAATGTCTTCCAATATAATTGTTTATCAAAAAACTAAAATACCGTTTATACAACCCCGTTTTGGAATTAAAGGTATCACAGCTTAGTATATAAAAAATTAATAGCTACTAATAGGAAGTGAATAATATTGAATACAATAATAACATTAGTACGGCATGGTGAAACAGAATGGAATGTTCTTGGAAAATTTCAAGGAATCAAAGATATAATTTTATCAGATGAAGGTATTTTGCAATCAGAATATTTAAGGGAAAAATTTCAAAATAAATTTGATTATATTTATACAAGCCCTTTAAAGAGAGCGCGGCAAACAGCAGAAATTATATCCAAAGGTAGTAATATTGCACCTATAGTTGAAACTGGTATAACAGAAATTGATTTTGGAGAGTGGGAAGGCCTTACGCTTAAAGAAGTTGAAACGAACTTTCCTAAAGAATTAGTTAAATGGAAAACTGATGAACTTAACGGACCAATGTGTGGTGGTGAACGAAGTCTTAAAATTGCGAGCGTAAGGGCTAAGTCAGCCATCTTAAATATTGCAAATAAGCATAAAGGAAAAAATATTATAATAGTTGCTCATGGCGGAATTATTAAAGCTGGATTACTGGGTATCTTTGATTTGAAAATGACTATGTATCACAAAATAATTTTAGGAAATACATCTGTTTGTAAAATCATTTTTGATAATGAATTAAGTCCTAAAATAATTACCCTAAACGATACAAGTCATCTTCCTGACAACTATAAGATAAAATCTTATGTTTAAGTAGTGAAATTCAAAAGCAAATCCTTGACAAACACTCCAGTTTGTTATAATATTTAAACATTAAAGAATTTACAGGTAGTAAATATAACATTGTGAGGTATTATTATGAAGAATATTATTATTAAAGGAATCACTAAAAAAGTATATTTTTATTTTAGCTGGGGCTATCGTTATTTTAGCATTGGTTACTTTTTGTGCAAAAAAATATATATGATTTCTTTAAATAATGAGTTTAGG
>NZ_CALEVF010000161.1 GCF_937920395.1 uncultured Clostridium sp.
CGTCAGTATTGAAAGATCCAGTAATACTTGCAGAAGGAATGGCACAAAGTGCATCAGATACTGTAGAAGAAAAAGGAATAGCATATTCTACTTCATATGTGCTTGGTGGAGTACTTTTAACTAAAGGACTTAGTAAAGCCAGATCTGTTTCTAAGACTGGGGAAACTGCAAATAATATGATTAGGAATACTATTCTTAATAATATAGCAAAAAGTTTTAATAAATCATTTGATGGTACTATTTATGCTAGACGTGGAGCAGTAGGAGAAAATCTTATGGCAACGGAAAATTCATTAAAAGATGCTAGTGCAGTTTTTGTTACTAAAGGTTCAGCAGGACATACAGCAATTGATAGAATAAATAATTTGGCATTACCTCCAAGTAATAAAGCGTTGCTAGAATCTGAAGTGAAATTAGCAAAAGAACAGATCTTATTAGAAGGTAAGGTTGCTCCTCAGCCTGAATGGGCTGTACAAGCAGGCGATGGTATACCAAGAATAGGTGGGGGATGCCAAATTGTTACGAATGGTGGTAAATGGAATGGTGCAGTTGAATGGATTAAAAAATAGAATATAAAGGAGGAAAATAAAAGATGGTAACAACAGATTTAATTATGAAATTAAACGATGCTTCAAAATATTTGAATAATAACAATAAAAATATAGAGGCTAATGAGCTAGATGATCTATCAAAACATCTTAAAGATGCAAATATAAGTAAAGCAGATTTAGAAGAAATAAAGAAAAATATTGTAAATAGATGTGATATTAGGTGGTTAGGCGAAATATATATTAAAGAGATGGCGACTATGTATAAATGGTGGAATTTTTTAGGAGAAATGAAAATACTTGCTGAGAAACTCTAAAAATTAAAGTTGAAAAATATTAACAATAATATTTTAAGGTAGGATTAAGTAGCGAGGATCTAACTATCAGATATCTCCTATAGGGTTTGGACAGTCAACTAGGAAAAGGTAATAAAGCGGTAGTTTGGGTAAAGAGTCAATGTTTTTAATGGAACAAGTATTGACTCTTTTTATTATGTCTAAAAATATTAACAAATAAATTAAAGGTGTATAGCTTTAGTGAGGGAAAAATTACAGGAAGTACAAATATCGTTTTACCGGAATATTATCAAGAAACGAGAAGGTTTGTTGATGGGGATATTTTTAATATTGTAGATAGTAAAACAGGGAAAGTAATAGATAAATTTATGTATGATATCGACACAGATGAAAAATGGATTATGGTAGGAGGAAAATAATTTGAATTATGCGATTTATAACAATAAAGTCTACATAGCTAATGTTAGAAATATGAAAGTGAGACTTAAAACAAGAGTTCCTGAACAAGGATTTAAAGAGTTAGTTGATTTAGCCGGGAATATTCATAAAGATATATTTATAAAAGAAGTAGAGATGGACAATGTGGCTGTAATTTATGAATTATATTATAAAGTAATATATAAAGGTAAAGAATTTGAAGCATTTTCAAGTGAAAAATACATGTTAGAATATAATAAAATGATTATATCTACAAAGAAATCTAATATAGCAGATCAATTTGGATTTATTAAAAAAGAGCAATTTGTATATGACAAAGATGTACAATTAAATACTATAGATGCTTTAATTGAAATTAAAAAACCTATAGTAAAATCGAATTATATGAAAGAAGAAAAAACTAGGATAGAGCAAAAAGACATTAAGAATTATCTAAAGAGTATTGTAGTTTATTAAGAAAGTTCGATACAGAATTAACACAATCACTCCGTATATCTACGAATGGTGATATTTTAAGTATTTTCAATAAAAAATTCCTCAATTGCAAAACTAAATTCCACCCCCACCACATTAAATAGTGGAAGTTA
>NZ_CALEVF010000162.1 GCF_937920395.1 uncultured Clostridium sp.
AAAAAAAATTTATAGACGTATTGCAAAAAGCAAGCCACGCTCACACAATATTATCCATAACTCATCGCTTATCTTCTATAGTTGACTGTGACACTGTGGCTATCTTGGAAAATGGTACGGTTAAAAATGTTTGCTCTCCTGAAATCCTTTTACGAAATGATGATTGGTATCGGAATCATATTGCTTTGGAAAAATTGACTTGGCGTTGAAATAAATAAGGATAGCAAAATATAAATGCCTAAATTAAATCAACAATCCTTTGAAAAATTATTTCAAAGTGTAATTGTCATGAAAAGATTATTCCACATCATTTATTGTATATGAGCCTATAGCCACAAAGTTAATGTACCTCATTACACTTATGTTACATTCAGAATATCAATATACACTTAAATTAGTAAACTTATATTTAATGATATGGGTTTACTTGTGTCGACATATTCTAAAAGTCCGTCAGAAACAATTGTTAAAATTACTAAGGTAATAAGATAAACTTGACAGGTTATGTCTATAATCGGAAGATGGCAAAGTGAATACTTAATTGAGGAGTTTGGGGTATATCATATATATTTGAAAAGTCATGCTTTATAAAAATTTTTCTCAGTTATAAAATTAGAATAACCTGAAGTAAAGAATAGAGGAGGTATATATATTAATGCGAAAGAAGTATGCAGAAAGACAGTCTGATTTTGGTTCATATTTCCTCTTACTTAATGGTAAGTGCAATATTGATGATCCAGAAAGTGCTTTAATATTTGATAGGCTAACATATGTAATTTTTGCAATTGCAATGATGCCGATGGACAATATTGGAGAACTTTTGCTTAATGAATTGTCTCAAATGTATTTAGAAGTAAAAGAAGTGGAAGATTCGTGGTATTTTACTCCTCAGATGGCTCGATATATAAATAATAATTTTTACTCTATAAAAGATATATTACCTTTAAAAAAGGTAATTAAAGTAGTTGCGAAAGAATTAAGAAACCAACTTGAAAATCAACCATTTAGAAATGGAATTGAGTTGGGGGTGTTATGTAGACTAATGGATATGAGTAAATCTCCATATCTGAAAGAAGAGCTACCCTTCCACTCAAGAATAGGATTTGGTTATCATTCTTCTATGGTAGTAAATGAAGAACAACAATTACTATCGGATTCTTTTTATTTATTAGTCTTAGGAGAAAAAGAGTATATAAAAATGCTAGAATATGCAAAAGAAATTAAGCAAGATATTGATAAATATAAGGACCCCAAAAGTCTTATAACAAAAATAAATTCAAATGTTTGTACCTATTGCAGAAATAGTGTCGTCAGTTTCTTTTCTTTTTTTGAAGCCTATATAAATAGCATTGGTGTAAATTTTTTATATTTAAATGAAGAGAAGTTAAGTACTGAAGAAGTATTTGCACTTAAAGGTAAAGATAGACAAGGAAATCAGTATCTAAAATTAGAAAAAAAAATTGAGTGTTTGCAACGAATTATTGCGAACAAAATTACATTTACAACTAATAATCCTCAGCAGCTTAAGGATAAAACTTTTTTAGAATTATTTAGTAAAATTAAAAGTAGACGGGATGTGGCTGTTCACTTTTCTAAGGGAAAAGGAGAAATAATTATTGCTCCACATTATTGGCTAGATGAGGCTTTTGATATTTCTGAGTTAGTTGTTGATGCTTCTAAAAAGATTTATAAAGCATGTTTTAACACAGAAAAATTCCCAAGTTATTTACGGAAGTTTGATTATAAATATTTATTTGATGAAGCTAAAGAAAGAATAATTGAGTTCTAAATAGAAACGATTAAACTACCCATTATTCTTAGCGAATTATACGAAGCTAGGCGCGAAAAAAAGCTCAAACCCTAGATAAGAGTCTGAGTGTAAAAAATGTAGAAGTACGCCTAACTTTGAATAATTAAAATAGCACGAAACCACGGCGGTATAGATATAATCTATGGGGATTGAATAACTTCACTTATACCAAATTTATGGATTAGTTAATTTAATAGTTAAGGCTAAGGTGATAAGCATGCAAAAACACCATTAAATATGGAGATATAGACATAATTTCCCCTACCCCATAATGGAACACATTTAATATTATGCAGTTTGTAAAACAGCAGGAGGAGATTTTGAAAATAAAGTACATCTACTAAGTTTGTCTGAACCACAGTGTCGGCATTTGGAAAAATCTCTTCCAGTGATTTTTTGGATTAACTGTAGTGTTGATATTTTCTCTTTAAATAAAATTGGTGTATTAGTTAGATGTTTGCAAAGCATAAGTTTGGTAGTTTTGTTTCGATTTCCAAGCAAACCATAGTGTCTAATTTTCATAAACCCACTTGGCAGTATATGAATAAGAAACCTACGGATAAACCCAGCTGCACAAAAAGTCATTAATTTACACTTGCTACTATCTTTGTAATCACGCCATTTGAATGTAACATTATCATTTT
>NZ_CALEVF010000163.1 GCF_937920395.1 uncultured Clostridium sp.
TTGACAATATAAATATATAGTGCTAACATACTAGCTATACAAACTAAAGTAATTTAAATAAAGGAAAATTTAATTATGAAAATTGAACTATTAGAAAAAAACATTTATGAGACTATAAAAAATTATACTTATCGAGTGCTAAGAAGTAATATTATTGATCTTAATCTAAAACCAGGAGAAAGTATTTCTGAAAATGAAATTGCAAGTAATCTTAATGTGAGCAGAACTCCAGTTAGGGAAGCTTTTTCATTATTAGTTTCTGAGAATTTGTTAGAGATTTACCCGCAAAAGGGTACTAAGGTTTCTTATATTAACTTAAAACGTGTTGAAGAAGCTCGATTTATGAGGTTAAAGCTTGAACAAGCAGTTATAGAATTAGCTTGTAATGATTTTCCCGAAAAGTATTTATTTGAATTGGAATCTAATATTAATCAACAAAAATTTTGTTTACTAAAAAAGAACTATACTTGTGCATTTAATTTAGATAATTCATTTCATGAACTTATTTTTAAAGCATGCCAAAAGGATCGAATTTGGAACTCAATTCATTTTATGAATGGCGATTTTGACCGTATAAGGGCATTAAATATAATATCTAGTATGAATATGGATATTGTTGTTGACCAACATAAAAGAATTATTGATGCAATAAAGGCTAAAGATAGTAAGACAGGTATAAAAATAGTTGGTGAACATTTAACAAAAGTAAATGACGACAAAATGATATTACTAAGTGAATATCCTAAGTATTTTAAAGAGTGATATTATAATGAAACTGCCCATTGCCTATTTGGCAATGGGCAGTTTCATTATCTATAACTATTTATTTAATTAAACTATTTTATGCTTAGCATAAAATTCAGAGTAGTTTTTAAGTTCTCTCTTTAGAAGATTTGGAGTATCAAGTTTATAAGGACAGTGGTTTTTACAGTGTCCACATTGTATGCAATTCTTTATAAGTTCCATCTTTTCTTTAAAGCTATCGTCTAAGAAGGCTTGATATGGAGCTCTTTTAAGAAGAAGTGATATTCGAGCACAAGTAGGGATTTCGATTCCGGCAGGGCAAGGAAGACAATAGCCACAACCACGGCAGAAATCTCCAGAGAGCTCACTACGATCCTTGTTAATAATTGACCACATGGCATCATCCAATAATGGAGGATTTTTTTCAAGAGATATAAATTCATCTAATTCAGTTTCTCTTTGTATTCCCCAGATTGGTACAACGTTATCGAATTGTCTTAGAAAAGCAAAAGCTGAGGCTGCATTAGTTATTAAACCTCCTGAGAGAGCCTTCATAGCAATTAACCCAACATTTTTTTCTTTGCATTTCTTAATTAACAATAAATCATTCTCAGAAGATAAAGAACACAATGGAAATTGTATCGTATCGTATAGTCCTGATTCTGCAGCATCCATGGCATTTTTCAATTTATGATTTGTTATTCCTATAAAACGAACAAGGCCCATGTTTTTAGCTTCCATAAGGCCTGCATAAAGACCTTCAGGGTCTTCGGGGTCAGGAAGTACATCGGGATTGTGTAATTGATATATATCTATATAATCGGTTTTTAAGTTCTTTAAACTTGTGTGTAAATGTTCAAGTAAAGTTTTTTTGTCTTTAGCATGAGTTTTAGTAGCAATTATAATATTAGGCCTAATATCAGAAAGGGAATATCCAATTTTTTCTTCACTATCAGAATATGCTCTTGCTGAATCGAAGAAGTTTATCCCATTATCATAGGCTTTTCGTAAAATGTTCTTCGCAACATCAAAAGACACCCGCTGAACGGGTAATGCTCCAAATCCACTTCTAGAAATCATTAAATTTGTTCTTCCGAGTTTTATTTTATCCATTTATATGTACACCTCCATAGTTTATATGTAAAAAATTAGTAATAAGAACTATTTTAGTTTTTGTAATTCAGTATATACTTTATAACTCTATTTATATAAGTATTCAATATGGATATATAAAATCCCTTTTTTTCACTCAACACTTAATACAAAGTGGTTTTAATAAATTCAATTAAAAAAAGCCATAAGTTTGTGATATAATATCGCAGCCTATGACTTTTAAAAAAAGCAAAAAACCAGTAAATAGTTTCCTATTTACTGGTCTAATATTACTACTAAAGAACAGTAATATTTTCTGCTTGTGGGCCTTTAGGTCCTTTAACTATGTCAAAAGAAACCTTTTGACCTTCATCAAGTGATTTGTAACCATCTGAATTTATTTGAGAGAAATGTGCGAAAACATCTACTCCGTCTTCTCCTGTAATAAAACCAAATCCTTTTTCACCATTAAACCATTTAACTGTACCATTCATATAATGTATACCTCCGAAATTTTATTTCTTAAACTACTTGAAATAACAAACCAATAAAATTTTGATAACAAAATACTATATTTTAAAAATTATATTTGAAATATATCTGCGCTTCATTATTCAC
>NZ_CALEVF010000164.1 GCF_937920395.1 uncultured Clostridium sp.
ATAGTTAGAATAATAAAAGATTCATTATGAGCATTTGAAGGTGTAAGTTACTTTGTCTATTGTTTAACACTATTTTAAATATTAACATGTCTATATTTATCTGATCACATAAAAGTAATAGGCTTTTCTGCGAAAGCTTGTCCCTGTCTTACCTAAAGCAAACTTTTATACGTTATTATATATTGTTAATCTCTGTTCATGTTTTACTTGAATTATTTAACATGTACTTTCTATTTCACTCTTCTAGCTGTTACATAATCTTTTCTTCCCACAGGTGAAATTTTAATTACGTCTCCTGTATGAGGTGCATGGATATAATTATTATTTCCGATGTACATACCCATGTGATGTGGGTTAGCAAAAGTTCCAAAGAACACTAAATCCCCAGGTTGTAGATTATTTCTTGATACTTCTACACCATTCTTTATCTGATCGAAGGTGGTTCTACCTACAGATATTCCAAAATGCGCATATACGTATTGTGTAAAACCTGAACAATCAAACCCTGAAGGCGTTGTTCCACCCCATAAATATGGTGTCCCAAGGAAGGTAGAAGCGTAGGCTATTATAGCACCACTCGATGTAGTAGCTGAACCCCTTGAAGGTGTATATTTAGGCGTTGTTTTTCTTATTTCGCTTGTTTTTGCTATACTTTTATTTACTGACAATTGAGGCTTAACTACCTGCTTTGCAGTAATGGCTTTCGTACCCTTTAATTCACTCGTCGATTTATTAGTCCTTAGTGCAATTATTAATTTATCCTGTAAATTTTTAGTAGCAACTTCTTTACTCTTTAGTTCAGTTATTAATTTGTTTTGTGACTCTTTAGTTACAATTATCTTATCTATCTTCTGCTTATTTTCTACTTGCAAATTCTGTAATGTATCCTTTGTCTTATTTAAACTTTTTTGTTTTTCGTTTAACTCATTCTCAGATGATTTAAACCTATTCATTACTTTTTTATCATACTGTATAATTATTTTTATGTTATCTACTCTTGATAAGAAATCTCCAAAACTTTTTGAATCAAGTACAACACTCATATACCCATCAAATCCGTTTATGTACATAGCTCTCATTCTATTGTTAAATAATTCTTGTTCCTTCTTATTTTCTTTCTCAATCTGCTTAATCCCTGCTGCTGCTCTTTTAATTGCCTTTTCAGTGTGAGATATTTTCCCTTTATTTTCTTCTGTTTTACTCATTATTTTTTCGATTTCATTATCAAACTCTTCTACTTTCATTTCAACTTCATCTCTTTGAACTTGAATCTTTATCAATAAATCCTTCTGCTGTTGTAACTTATCATTTGTTGGAGCCGCAAATACAGTTACATTCGAAGTTAAAATTAAAGTGATTACAACTGCAATGTTTCTCAGAAAAATCTTCATTAGTACATCTCCTTCAATCATTTATATTTTTTTGAATACATAGTAAATATATCAGAAACTTATGTGTTTCTTGTGAAGCCTATCTTTATTAATTACATATTCTCTTAAAAAGACAGCTCCTCTTTGTTAATTATAAGATTAGACATAAAATAATCATTTATATTTTTATCAATAATTAAAAAGTCATATCAAAAGAGAATAAGTAACTATTCCTTCGACATGACTTATAACATCACAATATTATCAAATTATTACGGCAAACATAGGCTTAAACAACTTTTCATTTTTTACTATTCATTATTAAATCTTTTTTATGGTTATATTCATCTTCATTTATTTCCCCACGAGCAAAACTTTCATTTAAGATACCTAATGAATTATCTCTAACTCCGATATTTTTAATATTATTATTTTGCAATGGTTTGTATACTAAAAATGCAATAATTCCAATGATAATTATAGGAATAATTATCATTCCAACCCATCCTCCCATCATATTATTTCCATATCTCATCATACTATATCCCATCATATCATATCATCCTTTCTTTAATTTTCATGTTTTCTATCCATTGACTTAACCAAATTCTTTTATCATCGTTAATATTATCTTCCCATCATATTTTGATGGTTTTCAGTCATATCTTCTCTGTTTACAGATTGCATTATTTTAGCCATAGGTGCATATCCATTCTTTTGCATTATTTCACTCATGTTTTTATAATCCTTATCACTTATATTAGTCATTAACTTATTCATATCACCAGAATTTCCATTTTCCATAGCAGTTGCTTCATCTTTAAAACCATCATCTTTCATTATTTTAATCATATTATTAAAGCTATCATTTGATTGAGTGCTATTCTTTTGTGTTCCCATCATTGGTCCGTTAACATGATTGAGAATTGTATCAGTTCTACTTGCTGCATATGCAACCGAAATACCACCTACTGTTAGTAGTCCTGCTATTAATAAAGTCATAAATTTATTTTTCATTTAATATCACTCCTTAATTGTCTTCTCTTTATACATTTATATTACTACTCAATTGTGTTGTAATTATGAAGCTAGTAAATTAATATAGCTCATAATAAATTATTTTAACGAAGGTTATATATAATAAAAGATAGAGTACTAAATCTCGTATAGTACTTAAACTTTTTACACATTTAGGCCTTACTGTACTAACTTTTGTATCTTTATAACATTACATCTTGCCTCTTGAATAGTTGCCTTAAGGTATGCTATTATTATTCTATAAAATTTTAGCTAAATAATATTTGTAAGTACAGTGATGTTTAATTGTCACTTTGAGGTTATATCGAATTTGTTACAATTATAATGATAAAGTTATGCTACAGAAAGCATTGGAATATTAGAAATGTAGAATCCAGAATAAGATTTAAAAACTTAGTTGTAAATATAAACATTTAATAGGAGGTAATACGTTGAAATCATTTACTAGATGGGATAAAATTATATTTTGTAGTCTTTTAATTATTTGTGTGATTTCTAGCCTTTATGTTTATGTAATAGAAAATACTGGTAGTAATGAGACAAAAGCTATTATTCAAGTACAAGGAAAAGTAATTAAAGAAATACCATTAAAGAAATATGTGAAGAGTAAACTATATAAGTTCAATTTTAATGGTAACAACGGTTACATAGAAATACAAAATGGAAATGTAAGAATGCTTGAAATGAACAGAAATATTTGTCCTAAGAAAATTTGTTCTAATACCGGCTGGATAAGTAAGAAATATGAAGTTATAGCATGTTTACCAAATAAACTTGAAGTTAGTATTGAATCTACAAAAGACAATGCACTAGACGCTATATCCAATTAAAAAATTTATTCAGTTTTATCTAATTTGCATACTCCATAATTCTGTTTAAATAATTTCATTGTTAATATTTTCAAGATATTTTATACCACCCTTTCCTTGGTATAATTAAACAAATAAAAAGGATAAAAGCCTGGGAGATATTGTAACAATATCTCCCAGGCTTTTATTCTTACGTGTACACTGTAACTGTGCGCTTTCTCTTTGACCTGCCAGTAAAGTATAAACTGCGGAACCCTAGAAAACGATATCGATTTTTAATTTTTTATAAAACTAATAAATTAATTCTATCATAAGACAACTGAAATACAATAAAATCTTCTATGTTTCTTAAGCATTTTGAATTTTACTTGGTTTAAAGTAGGCGTAGAATGCACCTATTAGATACAGACAATATACAAGTGCTTGAACTAAGTTAGGACTGTCTGCATACCCAAAAATGGCTTTTAACAGTCCACCAATTGTTGATTTTTGATCTAATATTACCTTGGTACTCCAAATTTGTTCTATTCCTACTGGGATCATGTGCATTTCTTGAAATTCATGAATTCCTCCAGATAAAAGTCCTGCAGCCATAAAAATAAGAAGTATACTCATTATAGTAAAGAATGATTTAAGTGGAAGATGATGCGTTCCTCTATAAAGGATATATCCTAGAATAGCTGCCACACCAAATCCCAATATACTACCACTTACAGTTGCAAGTGCCGATGTTTTTTGTGCAGAACCCACAATAAAAAGCACAGTCTCGATGCCTTCTCTGAGTACTGAAATAAAAGCCAAAGAAGCTAATGCCCAGGTTGAGCCATGACTTAAAGCAACCTGTATCTGTCGTTTTAGTCCTCCACCGATATTCCCACCCTGTCGTTTCATCCAAATTGTCATCCACGTGAGCATAATGACGGCAACAATCTTAAGCGTTCCTTCCAATATAGCTTGAAACCCTTCTATTTCTGTTTTTCCTAGTATGAGAAAAATTCCTAACGCTGCAAGTACACTTATTAATGCTGCCGCCCCTGCTCCGAGCCATACTTTCCCTGTTTCCTTTGTCTGTCCTAATTGTTTAAGATATGACATAATAATAGCAAGAACAACCGCGATTTCAACTCCTTCACGTAAAGTAATAATAAACACATTAAACATATTTTCCATCCTTTCCATATATAATCAGTTGATATTGATAATCTATATCAACTGTAATGTTAGTATTATACTTTGCCTTAACCTATATGTCAATAAAACATTTTTCGGCTTAAAAAATTTTAAATTTATTATTTACTATAAAGCATCGTCTCATAATGTCATGTGTAAAGTGAAAAATCATGTATAAATGTAGTACATATTCTCAAATGGGCATCAATATATGCAGTTAAATAGTTATTTATTGCATATATTAAAGTAACTGTGAATCTATAGGACATATAGGATATATAAGAACATAAGAACATACAACAAATGCGTGAAATTATCTTTTCCATCCTTATTATATTAAAGGGTTAAATAAGTTACCAATTAATCTGTAAATAAGAGGTGAAATTGAATCTTAGTATATTCTTTTATAAATGTGTTATTATTTTCTCTAATCTAGGATTTAATATGCTTACTAATATTCCAATAAAATACCCCGTAACAATTGCCGCAATTAATAATACTGGTAAATATACATATATCCTTAAATCATTAATAATGAAGGAGGCAACCAGTAACTGGCCTACATTATGAAAAATAGACCCACAAACGCTAATTGTAGGGATGCTTAAAGAATTTTTAAAGTATTTGTAAAGTAATGCCATCACTATGTTACTCAGCACTCCACCAGCAATACTAAACATAAAAGCTGACATGCTTCCTCCAAAAATAGAACCTAATAGGGTTCTTAAAATCATTATTAAAAATGCTTCTTTCCACCCAAATAAAATTAATGTAACTAACGATATAGAATTAGCAAGTCCTAACTTTATTCCTGGAAATAGTACTGGTATCTGACCCTCAACTAAATAAATTACTAAGGCCATTGCCACGAGCATACTAAGTAAAACCATTCTTTTAGTTTTTATCATAAGTGAACTCCTTGTTTGTTAATTTGCAATTATCCACATTCGAGATAACCATTTATTATGTTGTATGAAAATACGAGCACCACTATCCCTTTAACTTTTCACGACATTTGTCTTTCCCAATTATTATATTGTATGATTCTGATTTTTTAGTTACTATTTGTCACCTTTTCTTGTTTTTTTTATCATACTTATGTGTAAAGAATGCGTTTGTCTTTTTTTTATCAATTTCTATCATCCATGAAGCATATATAGCAACTATAGCGAGTGTACCTATTAAAGATAGAATTCCGCCAAACAAAAATCCCATAATTTCTATAAAGAATATCCACATTGTAATTATAATTATTAAAGATATTTTTAGCCCAAACCTTAATTTCTTATCATGTATTTTCAACATTTTACTTCTCTTCCTTTTTCATAAATAAACTTCCTCAGTACTTGCGATATTTATTTTTTCTATAGCCATAATAAAATAGAAACACCCACAAGTACCCTTGTTAGCTTTGTTTAATTATTTTAGGTATTATGCGGTAAACTTCTAATAAAACAATATTTATAGTCAACCAAACTCCACCAAAAATATATCCTGCATAAACATCACTTGGATATTCAGTTTGAAAAAATATAGGATTAAAACCTGCAAATATACAAACAGATAAAGTTACAATTAATACCCACGTTTTAACCCAAGTTATCCTTGTATGGCGTAGTATTAAAAAAGCAAAGAAACCATATGCAACAATTGCCATTAAAGATTGATTGCTTGGAAAAGTGTATTGATTACTTCCTAGTATCTTTATTGATGAAGGTCCTAACCTCCTGAATATATGCCTTAATGCAACTTGTAAAACTTCGCCACCGCCAATTACAATAAGTATAAACTGCGTTTCAAGAATGCGATTTTTATTTATTTTTATAATCCATACGATTACAATTATGGTCAACGGTAATAATACCTTAAGTGAAGTTATTATCTCAAACAAACCAATCAAATACGAATCTTTTTTAGTGAAAATTGCTTTTACTAAAAAAGATACAACCATGTCAAATTCGCCAAATTCATGTGCTAGATAATCTTGTACTACACCAATTACAAGAACGGAAAAACCAAGATAAGCGACTGCTACAACGGCTATAGCAACTTTTATTTTTCCCATAGAATGAAATGTAATTAGAGTTCTATCTAATACTTTATATATAAGTTCCGTTACTTGTTGCTTATGATTTCTATAAGTATAGATAATAATTAATATTAAAAATATAGCTAAACTGCCAATAATCATATATTTCGATATATAACTGTGAAATCTTTCCCAATTTGGTCCGAGAAATTTACCTAATGAAATAAAAGTTGCAGTCCATAGCAAAGCTCCAAAATATGAATTTAAAGCAAATCTTCTATACGAAATTTTTGTTATACCCGAAAAATACCCTGTAATATGTCTAACTCCAGGGATAAAATATGCTAAAATCAATAATTTATTACCCGATGATTCAAACCACTTTGATGTTTTTTCAATTTTATCGGGTCCAAGATGAATATATGAGCCATATTTTTTAAAAAATCTCGTACCTAATTTAGCACCAACAAAGTAAGCTATCGTAATGCCTAATATTGCCCCAGCAGTAGCTATTAGGATGACTATAATCCAATTCATTTTAGATTGATAAACAAGAAAACCACAGTATGTCAACATTAGCTCACCCGGAAGAGGAAATGCAATTAATTCAAGAACTAGAGAACTAAACAAAATAATATATCCATAATGATTAACTAATGTAATTACAGAATACAAAATACCACATCCTATGTTTAACTTATTAGATTTAACTTTTATATAATTGCCAATTTAAAACGTCAATAGTTAAATATAATTTCAACTCTTTTATTTTTCCCTTAAATCCTGAATTTTAAAAACAATCATATCCCATATCTTTAGCATAAAGGTAGTTATATAATCAAAACACTTAGGAAACCTTTGTATTACCTTATATGTAGCATAAGCTATTATTGCCCCGCCAACAACATCCAAAGGATAATGAACTCCAACAAATACTCTGGCGAAACTTAGAAGCAATGCCATAACTATCATAACCCTTCCGAAATATTTATTTACAGCTAGTATTGTTAAAGCCAGAGCAAAAGAAAAAGTAGCATGGTCACTTGGAAATGATGGGTCAACAGAACGTTTCACCAGCAGGTGAGCTGCATGTAATGTATAAGGTCTTGGTCTAAAATATACAAATGCGATTAAATGATTTATTCCTAAAGCAATTAACATTGTCATCATAGCAACTATAGCCACTTTTCTGTTTGCCATTACCTTTTCTGTTGTATCTTTTTTAAACCAAAGTAACAATAATGCTATTGCAAACAAGTATGGAAAGTCTTGAGCAATAAAGACCATTATTTTATCTAAGGCACCAAATTTACCAGCCAAACCATTAATTAACGAATATAAAGTATAATCCATAATTTTATAATCTCCCTTAAAATAATAATATATTTTAAAAATTTTAAATCTTAGTTTTTATTTTCCTTTTGTAAAATGCAAACAGTATAATATTTCTCTATTCTTTCTCCAATTTATTAGGCTTGGCATTGTAATTTATATAACTTACTTTATCAAATAAAAAAATTATTATTCCACTACA
>NZ_CALEVF010000165.1 GCF_937920395.1 uncultured Clostridium sp.
ATATAAAGTTATCCACTAAAAGAGGATAACTTTCTTGATTTTGTGGATAAATATTTAATTATCTCAAAATATATTAAAATAGTCACAGAAAAATCTTTCCGATGTGTATTAAATTAAAACCAAAAATAACAAATTTCATTAAGAAATTCTACTATTTCGCTCTTATAAAATTCTGAAAATTCAAACATTGGCTCAATTCCTAGGTTTCATTAATCTCAATTCAAAGTGTTAATATATGACAAGATTTTTATGCTAAAAAGTATCCATTTTCCCCAATGTGTATCGCCATTCTCCTATGTGCCTTGCAAATGAACTTGAAACATGAATTTAATTAAGAAATTCTTGTGTAACCCACTCAGCCTACGGCTAAATGATTTTACATGGAATAAACTTAGATTCTGTTAACGAATTATCGACTATCCTAGCGACCTACATACCGAACCTTTACAGATTATTTATCTAGAAGGTGATGAATACATATTGTAATACAGCATTTCTTTTCTATCGTCTTTAAATTTAAATTTTTCTCGAACTGCGATTACATCGTCTTGATTGATCTCAGCGATAACTAAACCTTCCTCGCCGTATAAGCTAGCTACTACATTTCCTAATGGATCTACAATCATAGAATCACCACTGTAGGTTAATCTATTGCTTTCACCAACTCGGTTTATTCCAGCAATAAAACATTGATTTTCTATGGCTCTTGCTTTTAGCAAAGTAATCCAATGTTCGCGACGTTCTTTAGGCCAATTAGCTGCAACGGTAATTAGAGTAGCAGTTTTTGATGCTAGTTGAAATATTTCTGGAAATCGTAAATCGTAGCAGATGAAAGGAGTTATATTGAAATTAAAAGCAGTAAAATGTTTTATTGCATTTCCACTTTCGTAAAATTTACTTTCATCTCCATAAGAGAATGGATGAATTTTAGCGTAATTCACAAGCTCAATCTCTTTAGGTGCTACTACTATGTATTTATTTTTAGAATGTGATGTGCCTTCTACATATCCAAAACCTATGGAGATGTCGTATTTGGTACTCATTTCCTTGAAAAATTTAATAGTTTCATTTTCATCCTCTCCTATATAAGAGGTATTCATAGAAAAACCTGTTAAAGTCATTTCAGGGAAAAAAATTATATCCACATTTTCAGAAAATGCTTGCGCTATAAATTGCTTTGTTGTTTCTTTATTGATAGACTTATCTTCAAAGGCAATATCTAATTGAGCCAAGGCTAATTTCATGTTGTTAACTCCCTTTTTTATTGGTTAAATTATTTTTACTAATAATATATATCCATAATACATATTATATCAGAGTAATGTATTAAAATTCTCTATCATGCCTTCAAAATTACTTGAAATAGAAAAATTGAGGGTATACTACATTTATGAATATTCCCATATACATAATTTATAATCATTGAAGGTAAAAGTATGTAGGATACTTAATCTTCATATGTTACTTAGAATAGTACCATATTTTGGCAAGAATAGTAGATAAACATACTTAAATTATAAAAATAAATAAATTTTGTTTAACTAACGCAGCCTACGGCTATATACATAATTTATAATCGTTGAAGGTGAAAGCAAGTAGGAAAGTGACAGATAGTATATAATGAATCTGTTAACGAATGACCAACTATCCTAGCGACCTACATGCTGAACCTTCATGCTTTACTTAGAATTACCTTATTATATTTAAAATGTAGTAATAAATAATTTTCTTGTAACTCACGCAGCCTACGGCTAAAAGATTTTAGGACTTAAGGGACACCATTACTATGAATTTCATTTATATGTATTTAAAACAACTTGAAATAATAGATAACATGTTGCCATATACATAATTTATAATCGTTGAAGGTGAAAGCAAGTAGGAAAGTGACAGATAGTATATAATGAGTTTTACAGAGTCTTAGTTTATGTAGTGTAAAATTCTCGTAAGATGCCTAGGAAGGGCATCTAGCACGTCTGAGACAGGAAGTCGAATTAGTGCGTTAGGGAATTTCACATGGAATAAACTTAGAGTCTGTTAACGAATTATCGACTATCCTAGCGACCTACATGCCGAACCTTCATAGGATACCTAAAATAGTAGATAAACCTACTTAGAATACAACAAAAGGAAGGGGTGCTATATGTTTAAGAAATCAAAAGAACTTTTCAGTAGAATTATAGATGATGATATTACCGCATTAGCAGGTCAGCTTGCTTATGATTTATTGTTATCATTTTTCCCTTTTTTATTGTTGCTTCTTACAATGATTAGTTATAGTGATTTAAAAAGTACAGATATTCTTGTATATGTACAACAAATAATGCCAGCGAGTACTGTTGATTTAATTTATACTACTATTAAAAATGCGTCAAGTTCTACTAGTCATTTAGTGTCATTGAGTATAGTAGGTATAGTCTGGTCAGGCTCTAGTGGCTTTAGAGCTGTAATTAAGGGGCTAAATAAAGCTTATGATGAGGAAGAGACAAGACCTTATTGGAAGACTATAGTTATATCGGTGTTATTTATGCTAAGTCTTGCGTTTGCAATTGTTGCTTCAGTAGCATTGGTGGTATTTGGACAAATGATAGGAAGAACTATTGCGAGCAGGTTAAATCTATCTAGTGCCTTTATATTGAATTGGGATATTATAAGATATCTAGTATCTGTAGTTGGAATGGCAATCACCTTTGCAGCGTTATATCATTTTACTCCTTGTAGAAGATTAACATGGAAAGAGGTAATTCCTGGAGCTGTAATTAGTACTTTGTGTTGGCTTGTGGCTTCTTTGGGTTTCGCATATTATGTAAACAATTTTAATAATTACTCCGTTCTATATGGTGGAATAGGTGCAGTTATAGTGCTTATGTTATGGCTTTATATAACTTCTATAATAATATTATTAGGTGGAGAAATTAATGCGCTGTTAGCATTTGAAAAACAGGGTAAACAAAAGGCTAGGTGCAAAAAATATTAAATTATATGAGTTGTAAGAGATATAAAAAAAGCAGAAAGAGAGATCTTTCTGCTTTTTTACGTGAAAACGAAGTTGTTAACTGCAAGTAAATGATAGTGAGTACAATATTGTTAGAATAACACTGGTAACACATTAAATTGTCTTCTAAGGTGAGACTAACAGTAGTTTAATTTGTAGTAATAAATTTAATTGCATTAAGGATAATGATAAAAACAAATTGTAAACACAAAATGAAATACGAGTTTTGTGTCGAAAATTCACAAACTTAATAGAATATTAACACACATTTTGTAGCATTATGGTATAATCAACATAGTGATTAAAACAATATTAATTATTAATTACTGAGGTAATCGTATATGATGGTTTTTTATCGTCCTGTATAAGAAAGAGAAAACATAGTAAAATATAATATTAATTTGATAAATGTATAATGATAAATTGTCATGTTTGCATTCTGAAGGGGCTTTTATTTTCAAAATACAACTGAGATAAAATTACATTTTATTAAATTAAATATATAAATTCAAAATAGCTTTAAAAATGTAAATGTGTGAGACGAAAAATATAGACATGATAAAAAAATGATTTGCATAACAAAGGAGAAATTTAAATGAAAGTTAGAAAAGCAATTATACCAGCAGCAGGACTTGGAACAAGATTTTTACCAGCAACAAAGGCATTACCTAAAGAAATGTTACCTATAGTTGATAAGCCTACAATGCAATACATTATTGAAGAAGCGATTGCTTCAGGCATAGAGGAGATATTAATTATTACAGGAAGAAATAAAAAGTCTATTGAAGATCATTTTGATAAATCGGTAGAGCTTGAACTTGAACTTGAGAATAAACATAAAGATGGACTTCTTAAACAGGTCCGTGATATATCAAATATGGTTAATATACATTTTATAAGACAAAAAGAACCCAAGGGACTTGGACATGCAATTAATTGTGCTAGAGCATTTGTGGGTAATGAGCCTTTTGCAGTAATGCTTGGTGATGATATAGTTGATGCTAAAACTCCATGTCTAAAACAACTTATGGATTGTTTTGAAGAGAAAGAATCAACAATCGTAGGGGTTCAAGAAGTGGCTAAAGAAAATGTTGATAAATATGGAATAGTTGATGGAGTAAAAATTGACGATAGAGTATATAAAGTAAATGATCTTGTAGAAAAACCTGGAATAGAGGTTGCACCTTCCAATGTAGCTATACTTGGTAGATATATAATTACACCTGATATATTTGATATTTTAGATAATACACTTCCTGGTAAAGGCGGAGAAATTCAGTTAACGGATGCTTTAAAAACATTAATAGGAAAGCAAGACATGTATGCATATGTGTTTGAAGGACGTAGATATGATGTTGGTGATAAATTAGGATTTCTTGAAGCAACAGTGGAATTTGCATTAAAAAGAGATGCTTTAAAAGTTCCATTTATGAGATATCTTCAAACTTTAAAAGATAATGATAATTTCAAGGATATATATGAAGAAATAGCTTGTGAAAAATAAGAATTTTAAATGCCCTAAAAAGGAGGAGATATAGGTGCAAGAACCACAAAGAAGTTCAAGAGCCTCACGAACTCAGACTGATTTTGATTATGAGAAAAACATAGGATATTTTATATTAAAAAGAATAATTGATCTTGTTGGAGCATTAAGTGGAATTATATTAATAAGTCCAGTGATGATTATTACTGCTATTTTAATAAAAGTTGATTCAAAGGGACCTGTTTTTTTTGCTCAAAGCAGAGTTGGTCAAGATGGAAAAAAATTTATGATGTATAAGTTTAGGTCTATGTGCACTGATGCAGAGGTTCTTTTAGGGAAACTTAAAAATGAAAATGAGATGTCAGGACCTATGTTTAAAATGAAAGATGATCCTAGAATAACGAAGGTTGGTAAGTTTGTACGTAAAACAAGTATAGATGAACTTCCACAACTTTTTAATATATTAAAAGGGGAAATGTCCTTGGTTGGACCAAGGCCTAGTTTGCCAAAAGAAGTGGTACAATTTACACCTTTTCAAAAGAGAAGATTAGTTGCAAAGCCAGGCTTAACTTGCTATTGGCAGGTTAGAGGTAGAAGTGATGTTAGTTTTGAAGAGTGGATGGAAATGGATGTTGAATACATAGAACAAAGAAATACATGGATAGATATAACCCTCATATTTAAGACGGTTGGAGTTTTATTTGGAGATGAGGGCGCAAGGTAGCGTTAACTCTAAATAATAATTAGCATATAATATAGGGCAAGTATAAATATGGAGGTAATTGATATGAAAACTTACTTAGTTACAGGTGGAGCAGGATTTATAGGATCTAATTTCGTTCATTATATGTTAAATAAATATTCAATGGACATTAAAATAGTAAATTTAGACAAGTTAACTTATGCAGGAAATTTGGAAAACCTTAAAGAAGTTGAAGGCAAGACAAATTATACTTTTGTTCAAGGTGATGTATGTGATAAGGAATTAGTAGGGAAATTATTTAAGAAGTATGATTTTGATTATGTTGTAAACTTTGCAGCAGAATCACATGTGGATAGAAGTATAAAAGATCCTGAGATATTTGTTCAAACAAATGTACTTGGAACAGTAAATCTTTTAAACAATGCCAAAATTGCATGGGAAACCCCTAATGGTTTTAAGAATGGTGCAAAATTCCTTCAAGTTTCAACAGATGAGGTATATGGTTCACTTGGTGATACAGGCTATTTTGTAGAAACAACACCTATAGATTCACATAGTCCTTACGCTTCATCAAAAGCTGCTAGTGACTTAATGGTAAAGGCATATTCTGATACTTATAAAATGCCAGTAAACATAACTAGATGTTCAAATAATTATGGAGCATACCAATTTCCAGAAAAACTTATACCTCTCCTAATAAACAATTGTTTAAACCATGATGATTTGCCTGTATATGGAGATGGATTAAATATTAGGGACTGGTTATATGTAGAAGATCATTGCAAAGCTATAGATATGGTAATAGAGAGTGGACGCCTTGGAGAAGTTTATAATATTGGTGGCCATAATGAGAAAACGAACATATTAATAGTCAATAGTATTATTTCTTATTTAAATGAAAATGTAGATAAGGGGATAACGCAAGATTTGATTGTACATGTTGCAGATAGATTGGGTCATGATAGAAGATACGGAATAGATCCTACCAAAATTAAGGACGAACTAGGATGGTATCCTGAAACTACATTTGAAGTAGGTATAAAAAAGACAATTCAATGGTATCTTGATAATAAAAAATGGATGGAAAATGTTACAACCGGAGAATATCAAAAGTACTATGAAAATATGTACAAATAAGCAATTAGTTGTTAACCGTCCCCCGGTTTTAGTCGGGGGTTTCCTTAAAGCTAAAGGTCAATTAGTTGTTAACTGTCCCCCAGGTTTTGACCGAGAGTTTGATTAAAGCTAAAGGTCAATTAGTTGTTAACCGTCCCCCAAGTTTTCCTGGGGTTCCTCGGGTTTCAATTG
>NZ_CALEVF010000166.1 GCF_937920395.1 uncultured Clostridium sp.
CAAGCCCCATATCTTCAAATTTTCTAATTATACTTACAGCTTCCTTAGGTCTCCATCCTTGATTAGCATCTACCCTTATCTTGATTCCACGTCTGACTGCTTTTCTGACTGCTTTTCTTACTGCTTTAACTTTCTCTATATCAAAATCTACGTGATTCCCTACTTTTACCTTTAAACAAGTATAACCATCCATTACAGCTTGTAATGATTTTTCTACCATTTGCTCCACTGTATCATTAACTATAGTAATATCTGTAGTTAATGAAGTCTTATATCCACCCAAAAATTTATAAAGAGGAATTCCATATTTTTTGCAAAGCAAATCATAGATAGCTATGTCAATAGCAGCTTTTGCACTATTATTTCCATAAATAGAACTATGAAGAACCTTCATAATTTCTTCAAGATTTTCAATATCTAAGCCTATAATTTCAGGTTTTATATAATTTATAGCTCCAATAATTGAGTTTTCTGTTTCCCCAGTTATAAACGGTGTTGGAGCAGCACTACCATAGCCTACTTCACCTGTATCTGTAATCATTTTTATAACTATTTCATCGGAAAATGTAAGTATTCTTTTACCTACATTGTACCCATGTTTCAAAGGAGTACTAATTTTACCCATCTTAATATCTTGTATTTTCATAATTATCCCTCACTAAAAATCTATATTTTTTATAGTTTTTATATTGTTTAACTTATACAATGTTATATAACTTACTTGTAGTATAATATTTTATTATACCTCTATATCCAGCTTAATTCTACGACTTTATATAAATTTGCAAGTATATTGACTTATTATTTATTTAAGTTTCTCTTATAAGAGTATTAAGACCTACGTCATATTTTGCGTGACGTAGGTCTAAAGGTTATTTATTATTTACTAAGATACATATACTTTTAAATAAGGCATATATTTATTTTGCAAGTTCATACAATGCATGCGCATATATTTTAGCATTCTTAATTAAATTATCTATTGTAATATATTCATTTTGTTTATGAATCGTATCTGGTTCTCCAGGAAACATTGGTCCAAATGCTACAATATTAGGCATTTCTTTAGCATAAGTACCTCCGCCTATAGATACCAATGTAGCTTTTTCTCCAGTTTGCTCAGTATAAACTTTTTGGAGTGTTTTTATAATTGGGCTATCTGGTGGGAAGTATAATGGTTTTTGATGTACAAATTTCTCCACTCTTAATCCAGTTCCTTTTATTTTTTCATTAAATGGAGTCATCATATCTTCTAATTTCATTGTTACTGGGTACCTTAAATTTAATGTTACCGTTGCAGAGTTGTTATCCATATTTATAACTCCAACATTAAATGATAATTTTCCTGAAATTTCATCCTCAAGGCAAACACCAAAAGACTCGCCGTGCGTCTCTGTCCCTATATTTTCATTTAAAAATTTTATTAATTCTGTTCCATCATTTGAGTCAAGATTTATAGTTCCTAAAAATTGTAATAATTGCATTATTGCATTTTTACCAAACTCTGGTGTACTTCCATGAGCTGCTTCACCTATAGATTTAATTATTATAAGATTTGTATTAACCACTGCGGATAATTTATAATCGGTATCTTTTATAAACTTCCTTAATGATTTAACTATAACATTAGCATTAGTTGATACAATTCCTGCTTCACAATAATCTGGTACCATATTAGAAACTTGACCGCCCTTGATATATTTTATAACGTTTTCACCCTTAACTACGTTATTAAAATCTTTTACAATATCAAAAATAGTTATACCTTTTTCTCCATTAATTATTGGATAATCAGCATCTGGTGTAAACCCAGCAACTGGTGGTTTTTCTTTTTCTAAATAATGATCAAGTTCCTTGCTTCCTGTTTCTTCATTAGTACCAAATAAAACTCTAATTCTCTTAGATACAGGTAATTTTGCATCTTTTATTGCTTTCAAACCAAATAAAGTTGCCATTATTGGTCCTTTATCATCAGTAGTTCCACGTCCATACATTTTTCCATCATGAATCTCTGCGCCATATGGTGGGTAAATCCATCCATCACCTTCAGGAACTATATCTAAATGTCCTAATGCTAAAACATAATCATCACCAGTGCCATACTCTGCATAGCCCACATAGCCATCTACATTAACTGTATGAAGTCCTAATCTCTTTGCAACACCTAATGCACACTCTAGTGATTTAGCTACGCCTTCACCATACGGCATCCCTGGTTTAGGTTCACTTTCTACGCTTTTGATTTTTATAATTTCTTGTGTAGATTTAATAATGTCTTGTTTCATGTCATCAATTAATTTATTTAATTCCATATTCTTTCCCCTCTCTTAATAATCTACTAAAGCAGATTACATTATGTTATATTTTTTTATTATTTTTCAAAAGTTATCCATCTTTACCTTGATAAATATCTTAGAAACATAATTAACCTATCAATATAATTTTGCTCTAAATCATAAATATTTGTTTTTTATCTTCATCCTTAAACATAAGTATCTCTTAAAAAACAGCTAAGAGCCATAACGGCTCTTACCTTATATTTTTTATTTATTACTTAATATAATGTTTTATTCCGTAGTTAAATTATAACATTAAATAGTTTTTGTGTCTATTTTTACGACCTGCAAGTAGAACAAACATTTATCTGTATATTAATTGATTATATGTCTTGTGAATTGATTCTAAACCTACTGATAACAAAAGATGGCAACTACAATGTAGTGCCATCTTTTATGTTAAATCATCTCCTGCGGAGCTGAAATATTAATGACTTCAGAAGGAGATTTATATTTTCATTAAAGTTTTCTATTTGTTAAGGTATGTACTCCCACTTATAAAAGTGGGAGACTTTCCTTCTGAAATGTCATTAAATATTTCTTTTCTCTATATAGTGACAATTGACATCGATATGGTTTAAGAACAATAACAATCTTTCATAAAGTGGGTGAGCTTCATCACCATACTTTGCTTCTAGATTTTTACCAATATCTTTTACAGTCTTTTTGCCATCTATTTGTAAAAACACACAACTTCCATATTCATCTAAAGAAGTTTTTTTATACTCTGGAATTTTGAAATTAAGTTTTCTAAAGACCCTTTGGATTTTATGATCTTGTTTTTCAAGTATAGTCACAATATTTCCTTTATCTACTTCATATTCTAATTCATCGAAAATTTTAAATGTTATATTTAAAATATCTTCATTATTGTTTAGCATGTTTTACCTTACTTTTCATTATAGGTATAATAGTAGCAATTATTAGAACTACTAATATTATAAATGCCATTCCATTAGAAGCAGAGAATCCAGTTGGCCCAGCTCCTTTTAAAACGCCTGTTACTTGAAGTATTATACCTACAAGCCCAAGTATTGAACCACCGGCAACTAGACCAGACGATAATCCTATACCATTAGCAATTTTAAGTTCTTTATCTTCTTTAGATTTAGAAGTTTTCTCTATAAATAGACGAACTAATGCACCTATTAATATTATAGAATTTGTAGCTATCGGTAAGTAAAATCCTATAGCAATTGTCATTACAGGAAGCTTTAATATATATAAAACAATTCCCATAACAATGCCAGTGATTACCATAACCCAAGGTAATTTACCTGACATTATACCAGCAGTTAATGTTGCCATTAAGTTAGCTTGAGGTAATGCAAACTGAACGTTATCTCCAGTCATTGAAAGTTTAGTTGAAAGTAATAATATAGTACCAATAACTACAACAACACCAGCTATACCAGCTATAGCGAAGTATTTCTGCATTTCATTTTTGTCACCACCAACTATAAAAGTAACCTTTTGTGATTGACAGTAACCAGCTGCTACAGATATAACAGTAACTATAAATGTACCAAATAAAAGTAATGATTTGTTGTTTGCAGGGCTTTTCCATCCCATTACAACAAATAACAATGTTACAATGACTATAGAAGCTATCGTCATGCCAGATACAGGAAGATTTGAAGTTCCTATTGTACCAGTTAAACGACCAGAAACTATAGCAAATAAGAGAGATAAGAATAATGATAAGGCAGCAGCAGTTATTGCCATTAATATATTACCACCTGATATCACGAATCCTCCTATAAAAGTTATTACTATACCACTAAGTAATATCACGTTTCCAATAGATGAACTACCAGTACCATTTGAAGACTTAGCATTCATAGTTTCCTTTATAGAAGCTACTATTGTAGGTATAAGCTTTATAGCGCCTATAAAACCACCAGAAAGCATCATACCAGCACCGATATATTTAACATAACTACCTGCTATATTTTTAACTTGCATAGCATTTATAGCAACGCCAGGATCATTCCATACAGTTGCTCCGTTTCTTCCAAGACTCACGAAATATCCTATTAAAGGCATAATACCGAAATTAGATAATATAGAACCAGCAAAC
>NZ_CALEVF010000167.1 GCF_937920395.1 uncultured Clostridium sp.
GGAGAAATGAAGGGTTATGAGAATGTAGATGAAGAATCGCATAATCAATTAAAGCAAACGCTAGTAAGTTTAAAACAAGAAGAAAAGGAGATTAAACTCCAGAAAAGTACAATAGACAAAGAGTATGAAGTATACAAAAACATTTTTGAGTTACAAAAGGAAAAGAGTGAGTATGTAAAAAAGAAAGATTTGCTAAAACTTCAAGAGGAAGATATAGAAAATAAAAAAGTAAAATTTACAAAAGGAAGTTTAGCGTTAAATGTAAAACCTTATATTGAAAATGTAACAGAGACTCAAAAAAGCTTAACTATAAACGGAGAGAAACTTCAAAAATTAATCAAAGATTATGAAGTCATATCTCAAAGACTAGAGGTTACTAAAATATCTTATGAAGAAGCCTGGAAATCTAAAAATGATAAACTACCAACTTTGATTGAAAAAGAAGTAAGTTTAAAGCAAGCATCTAATATTGAAGAGAAAATAATTTATTTAGCTAATGAAAAAGATATTTTATTAGAAAAACACAGAGAAGTTAAGCATAATATAGTGGATAAAAACTCAAAAACATCAATAATTCTTACTAATAAAGAAAAGATAGAGCAGCAGTTACAATCATGTGAAACAAAATTAAATGAGATAGAAATATTGCCAGAGTATAGGGAAAAACTGTACAAAACTTATAATAGCGAGTTAGAAGTAACTTCAGCTACTAAAAATGTTAATGAACTTAAAAACAAAGGTGAAACCTTGGAGAAAACCTTGGCTAGTACAGAGCTACTTCATAATAAAGCTGCTTTTACATTGAAAGATAAACAAGACAAATTAGCACTTTTAGAAGAAAAAAGTGTGGAACTGACGAATAATTTCCCGGGAGATAATAATTTGCTCTTAGATAATCAAGAAGCTTATAACACAATTAAGGTAACCTTTGAAAAGGCTGTAGAAGATCATAAAAAAAAGGATGAACTTAAGGCTAAATATGAAATTGTAAACGCAAAAACTGAGAAAGTTAGGTTGAATATAAAAAATGTAGAAGAATCTATAGAAACTATGAAAGACAAAGTTGAAAAATTAGATCATGAGATAAAAGAAATAGAGATAGGAAGCTTGGCAGCAGATTTAGCTTCTAATTTGCAAGAAGGAGATCTATGCCCAGTATGTGGTGCTGAGCATCATCCTAAAATAGCAGAATTAAAAGAAGATACAGATTTAAAAGGGTTACAGAGTTTAAAACAAAGTCATGCTGAAAACCTAGAAAAGCTATCTAAGGATTATCAAAATGAGTTAATACTACTTGCTGGATTTTCAAAAGATGAGGAGTATATAAATAATCAATTATTAGAAGTAAACAAAAATCTTAAGGATATAAATATAGAAGAGCTTGAAGATGAAAAAAACAAGAGTGAATTATCATTACACCAGTTTAAAGAAAAGATCGAATTATATAATAAACAAAAGACGGAACTAGAAGTGATACTTGCAAAGGGCCGAGAAGAAAAAAGTAAAGTAGCTATGGATGAGGCAAAACTTGGAGAAGGTTTAAGAAAAGAAAAAGAAGCATTGTTAGTCTTGCAAAAGGATATTTCTATTGCGGGTGAGAGTTTAGAGTCACTTGCCCAAAGTCACAAACTTTTAAATGAAGACTTATTACGTGAAGAGAGTTCATTTAAGCAGAAACAAAATGAGAATGAAAAATCAATGTCTATAAAAGAAAAGATCTCGCAGATTAAAAATTTAGATAATGAAGTAATAAAACTTACATCTCGGGTCAGAAAAGATAGAGCAGCACTTGTAAAGCTCGAAAAGGAAAGAGTAGATATAGATAAGACTTTAAGGGAACTTACTAACCTTAAAACAGAAATAGAAACAAGTGGTAAGGAAAAAAGGGCTGAAATAGAACGTTTGACGCTTCAAATAGTGGAGCTTTGTGGATTTACGCCTACAAACGATCATACCCCTAAAATCGAAGTAGAAAAAGTAAGAGCCCAAATTAAAGAGATCACTTTAAAAGAATCAAGTCTAAAAGCAATCTTTGAAAGAGAAAACATAGAAAAACAAAATGTTTTAACTCAAAAGACTAGCGAGGAAAATAAAAAAGAAATGTTGTCTAAGATGTTACTTGAGGGACAAGAAAAATTAAACATATCACTTAAGGAAAATTCCTTTGAAGATACGCAAACAGTCCTACTTAATTTGGTTTCAAGAGAAGTTTTGGTAATCTTCGAGAAAGAAATAAAACAGTATGAGGAGCTTAAACGTAACCTTATAGATAATTTAAAAAGACTTGAAATCTTGCTACAAGGGAAAGAAGTAGATGTTACTTTATTTGAAGAATTAAAAGAAAAAAGAGAGGTTATTGGAACAGTTCTAGAGGAAAAGACTAAAGCAATAGGTGCTCAATTTAGGGCGCTTGCGGATATGGAGAGAAAGATTCAAGAAATTAAAACACTCCTAACAAAGAAAAAATCAGTAGAGCATAAATTAAGTCTTTTAAGGGAACTGGACACTCTTATTCAAGGAAATAAATTTGTTGAATACGTAGCTATGAAGCAACTGAAATATATATCTATGGAAGCTTCAAAACGATTAAAGGAGATAACGAGGGGACGTTATGCATTGGAGCTTGATGCTAATGGAGCTTTTATAATGAGAGATGATTTTAATGGTGGCATAAGACGTGAAACTAACACATTATCAGGAGGAGAAACCTTCTTAACCTCATTATGTCTTGCACTAGCACTTTCCTCGCAAATTCAATTAAAGGGCAGTGCGCCACTAGAATTCTTCTTCTTAGATGAGGGATTTGGAACATTAGATACGGACCTATTAGATGTAGTAATGAATTCACTTGAAAAACTTCATTCAAGCACCTTGTCTGTTGGAATAATAAGTCACGTGGAGGAGCTTCGTAATAGAGTTCCAGTGAAATTAATAGTTACGCCAGCACAGCAGGGACAGGGTGGTAGCAAGGTAAAACTAGAGTACACGTAAAATGTATTTCACATGCAATATGTATCAAAATTCTCCTATATGCCTTGCAAGCAAGCTATAAACAGAAAATTGGATTAAGAAATTCTAGACTTTTGCTCACGTGAAATTCTCTATCGTTCACACTCGACGTCCTGTCTCGGGTTCGCTAGCTTCCACTTCCTGTGGAAGCTTACGAGAATTTTACATTCGCAAAAGAAGAATTTCTAAATCGAATTTCAATAGTTTCGTCGCTTTTTTTGCAAGTCATTACGGAGAAGTTACATATAAATATGCATCTTGAATTCTGATGTATTCCAAAATAGTGAGTAATCGAGGAAAAATTCAATTTCAATGTTACTGCGCTTCTTCTTGCAAGTCCCTATGGAGAAATTCCCTATGATTTTACATATGGATTAAATGTGCGTTCCTCTTCGTTCCGGTGGAACGAAGTCGGAGGGAAAAACTTCATATAATTATGATGTATATTTCAATGAATATGACTCTTTCGTTCCAGTGGAATGAAAATCGATGAGGAGTGTCTTAACAAAGATAAGTAAGCACGACGGCCTACGGCCAAGTGATTTAGCGGGTAACTCTTGAATGTTTTTAAAACAACAAATGCTCCACTATCAGAACATCCTAGATACCAAAGCGTCATGGTGATGATTTAATTACTATTAAAATGGAGGAAAACAAATGAAGATATTTTTATATTATGTTTTATTAATTAATTTGTACGGAATTTTTGTAATGTATTCAGATAAGAACAAATCAAGACAAGGGAAATGGAGAACGCCAGAGAAGACACTTTTTATTATAGCTTTTGCTTATGGCGCTTTGGGTATATTTTTAGGTATGCGATTATTTAGACATAAAACTAAGCATAACAAGTTTGTAATAGGAATACCGGCAATACTCATAGTTCAAATATTTATATTTTTTAGATATATTTTTAAAGTATTTTAAGGACTTTTCAATGTAAAAACAAAATAGTGAAAGTCACATATTTTACACATATTTATTCGATATTAATTAGGTAATCTAATGTTATTATAAATATATAGTAAGTGATGAGCAATTAATTTTTTTAATTAGAGTCCCCCTTTAATTAAATCTAAATCTTACAAATAATTTTAAAACGGAACCAGCTAAATTAAAAAATGCTGGTTCTTTTTTGTTTCAAAATATTATGAATATTTCACGTGAGAAGTTGTCTTATAAATAGTATAATTAGGTAAATATATTATTAGCAATTTATAGTAATTATAGAATACAATTAATTAGTTAACTTAATTTTGGATGAAACAAATGAAATTATAGGGGGAGTGTTGAAGAATGGCGGGAGAAGTATTAAATGAGACTATTTGTTTAAAGCAATATATATCAGAAAAAGAGTATAAAGAAATAAATGAATTAGAGAAGATTTGCAGTATACAAGACAAGACCAATCTAAAGTTAGAATTAGATTATAAGCTTAATAAAAATAAAAAGTCTGAAGTGGGACTAAAAAATATAGATGAGTTTTTATATTATGTTAAAGGAGTTTTGGTAGCATATCTTGGGATTTCAAGTTTCGGGGGTAGTAATATTTGCGAAATAAATGGATTAACTCATCCTGACTATAGGCGTAAGGGGTTATTTAGAAAACTCTTTGAACTCGCAGTTCAGCAGTGTTGGGGGAGAGGGTTCAGTAAGATATTACTATTATCAGATGGTAATTCGGGCTCAGGGCTTGGATTTATAAAGTCTGCGAATGGTATATATGATTTTTCAGAGTATAGAATGAAATTAATTGACCAAACTATAATAGACAGCATAGATTGTATTAACTTAAGAAAAGCTACAAATTTGGACGGTAAAGAAATAGGTAGGCAAAATGCAATATTTTTTAACGGTTCAGAGGAATGTGAAGCTTTTCCAGAGGCGGAGGAAGAATTAAATGAAATAACATATATGGCAGAGGTAAATAATGAAATTATTGGTAAAATAAGAGTAGAATACAGTGATAATTCGGCCTTTATAAGTGGGTTTGGATTATTGCCTAATTTTAAAGGAAAAGGATATGGAAAGGCAACTTTAAAGGAAGCTTTACAGCTGATAAATAAAAGAAATATCTATGATATAGGATTAGATGTAGAATGTAAAAATAATACTGTACTTAATTTATATAAATCATGTGGGTTTGAAGAAAAGTCTGTAATGAATTATTATAAGTATGACATTTAAAGGTTCGTTTAATTTTATATTTTAACCGTTGATATATAAGGGGGATAAATTGAAGTGAATAAAAAATTATTATTAATTTCATTAATTTGTTTAAGTACTCTAGCGGCTGGCTGTGGAAGCCAAAATTCAACAGATGTGCAATCACAAAAAACTTCAGTTGTGAGCAAAACTCAAACATCAACAAGTATAAATTATCAATTAGTAAAGAATGTTTACACTAATAAAAAGGTAATTGTAAATTATCCTCAAATCACTAATTTTGGGGATGTAAGTAAACAGAAGGTCATTAATAATATATTAAAGCAAGAAGCATTAAAAGTTTCTAACTATTATAAGGATTCTCCAGGCGAGGTCACATTAGATATAATTTACAACATTAAATATAAAGGTAATGACCAATTGAGTGTACAATACTCAGGTACTGCATATGTTAAAGGGTCAGCTCACCCAAATAACTTGTTTTACACAACAAATATAAACCTTACAAAAGCAGTAAGACTAAGGCTTTCAGATTTTGTTAAAATAGATAAAAATCTTGTTAATAAGCTTAGGAGTATTGCAGACAAATCCAGCCAGCCAGGGAAGGTAAGCGTTGAGCAATATACAAATGATGAGTTAATCAAAATGTTTAAAAATGCAGATTCATTAGATCTTGTAGGAACTGCAGACCAATCTGACACATTTAGCTTCGTCACAAAAGATACTTTAGGTATAAGTGTACCTGTTAGCCATGCTGCAGGAGATCATGCTGAATTTGAAATGAAAAGATAGAAAAATATGAGCCACCGCATGTAAAGTTACCCAAATAGGACCTACCATATAGAAAATGACATATAGAGAAAATAAATAATGCTTTAGCTCCTAAGCTAAAGCATTATTACGTTATAAAGCAGCTTTTTTAAAGCCTTCTCCATTTATTTCAGATATATTTGATATTGTGATAAAAGCTGAACTATCTATATCTTGAACAATCTTTTTAGCTTTAGCTATTTGAGTTAAAGTAATAAAACTATATATTATTTTTCTTTGTTCCCCGGTGTAAGCCCCTTCTGCATTTATAAGAGTTACCCCTCTACCAAGCTTGGTCAATATTGCATGAGCCACTTCAGGTTCTTTATTTGTTATTATCCAAAGTAATTTTTTATGGTTAAACCCATCTATTACCTTCTGTGTACAAATTGTAGCTACATAGATACTAATTAATGTGTATAAAACTAGTTCTAATCCAGCTGCAATAAATATTACGCCAGCTGCAATAATAAATATATTAATAAGCATTGAAAGTGAGGCTATTTCTACTCCGGTTATCCTTTTTAAAACTGTTGCAATAACATCTGTTCCACCTTGTGATGCTCTACTCCTAAAACATAAACCACAGCCAATACCGTTGAGTATACCACCGGTTATGGAAGAAAGCATAATATCATGAATTTGAATATATGGAGCTAATGGAGCAGCTATAATTAAAAATACTGATAATTCTACCATTCCAAGTAGACTAAAAAGCACGAAATCTCTATCTACATTCCTTATTCCAACAATAAAAATAGGAAGGTTTAATATGAAGAAGCCGAATCCAACGGGCAGATTAATACAATATTTTAGTATAAGTGCAACGCCTGTAATTCCTCCAGATAATAAATGATGCGGTACTAAAAAACCAATAACTGATATAGAAGATAAAAAAGCTCCAAGTGTAATTACTAAAACTCTTATTATAAAAGATTCTTGTTTTTTTAAATTTATCATGTTCTTACCCCCACCAAATTTGTCTCTATTTCAGTTTATACCTATTTGCAAGGAAAATCTGTTTCTATCTAAATAAATAGAATAAATAAGGATAAATTACATTTTTTAGTTCGCTAACAGAACAAAAAGTCGTAACATTCAGTAAATTAAGAAAATGGGGACTATTAGCATATATAATGTGATATGATAATTAGTAAGGAATAATGTTAAATATATTAATTATATTTGTTAAAGTAGTAATTAAATAACTATATAAAATGATATTAGATATAACTTAAAAATAGAACAAAATGAAGAATTTAATAATATGTGTAATTTTATAATTAAGGGAGGTATATAAATGAAAACATTTGATATGATTGTTAAAGGTGGAAATGTTGTTACAGCTTCTGATATATTTAAAGCAGATATTGGTATTAATGAAGGAATAATTTCAGAAATGGGATTAGACTTAGGAAAAGATGCAGCGGAAATTATTGATGCATCTGGCAAATATGTTTTTCCAGGTGGAATAGATCCACATACTCATATGAATATGCCATTTG
>NZ_CALEVF010000168.1 GCF_937920395.1 uncultured Clostridium sp.
TTAGAAAATGTTATATTAAGCTCATTATATGATTTAGAAATAAAAAATTTAAAGGACGGATTAAAAAAAATAGGTGAAAATTTAAAATAACACATTTCTTAGTTTAAAAACTTATATTCTTGAAAGTAGATATCAGTATTAAGTAACATTTGATTTATGCTTTTCATATAAAACATTCAAAATCGTTGCTAAATAATGACTGTAACTCAATTGGTATTGTATTACATTCAAAATATCGTCACTTTTAAAAATGCAACATGATGTAATCCCACATTCTAATCATTTATTTTTCTATCCTTCTGCTAGGATCATGCAGCAATGCATCTATTTGATTCACCAACTGCTTCAATTCACAGAGTGTACTCTCCTCAGGGGAAAGGTAGTAAAAGTTTTTTGTACCTTTTTCTCTCATACTGATTATCTTTTCCTCTTTAAGTATGCGGAGATGATGAGATACTGCCGGTCTTGATAAATGGATCTTTTCTGTTATTTCTCCAACGCGCATACCAGGATCACAGTTCTCACTGAGAAGAGCCAGAATAACCATTTGCCTCGTTTCATCTCCAATCACCGCCAAGCCATGGCCCACTTTATCGAAGCGTTCTCGTAATTGTTTGATTGCGTATTCACGATTCATATCATTAACTCCTTCTTTGTGCTCTCTTTACCTATAACCTAATAGGTTTATCTGTTGATGTACTTGCTTAATTTAACCATTAGCTTATGTTTAGGTGTTTGTAAGGATCCAAACATTGGATCCCATTCGTTTATAGTATGTTCAGCTACCAATCCTTCGTACCAATATGGATCCTGTTCAATTAATTGTTGTAGTTCGTTACGATCCTTAACTTTGAATATAAGCAATGCATCTTTTTCTCCATCTTTAGAATCTTTAATAGGGCCGGACACAATTAGTTTTTCCTGTTTAATGAGTTGTTCTAAATAGTCTATATGGGCATTCACATGTTTTTTCCATCCAATCATATCTTTGTGTAAATATCTAACCACATAATATTTCATAACATTTCTACTCCTATCTTTCGTTTATTAGTTTAATCTATTCGACTATTTAAGTATAAATCAAATTAATGTATTTATCACCATTGGGAAAGAAAATCGAGACAAATGGACGCTATAGTTAATTTGAGGGATACCTCTATCGGGGTATGGAAACGATTCGTGTAAAAAAACCATGGTAGGCGTATAAAAATGTAAAATATATAATTTAGCTACTAAACATTAAGGTTATCCAAAGCATCACTTACAACAATGACAATGCCTGCAGTATTTATAGTGACGACATAAAAGAAGATTCCGACTTAACTTTGCCTTAGATTGAACACATACAACCATTTTTATTAGATATGTTATTATATTTCTTGAGTATCTAAGGTTAATATAGTCTCATTTTTAGTAAGCCCAGATAATTTCACGCTAGTTCGCCATAAATCTTTTCTATTTTCTTTGCTATAGGAAAGTGTTGAAGACTTAATTTCCTTTATACCTTCAAAATATTTTCCAGTAGTTTTAGCCAAATCAGGATTATTAACTAGAGATGCTAATGCTTTACCTGATTTGGTAACAGTATTAACATTTGGATGAACTAGGATTAATAATGATAAAACATATCTCGATACAAATCTCAGAAATGGGGTGTAACTTCGAGCAAGTCCAGTTCCAGGCATCAACCCTGGATCAAAGGCGTTTACTGTAATGCTTTTATTAGTTTGCTTTTTTATTCTTTCTGTTAACTCGTAAACACAATAAAGATTACATAATTTTGAAGTAGTATATTTACGCCTACCTATTAAAGATATATTTTCTTTTGGACCAATTCCCTTAGGATATGCAAGTAATCTTGCACTTTCATACTTGGGTTCAGGCATTCCAGTTTTTTGTAATGGATCATGTGTTCCACTACTAACAAAAACTATTCTTCCTGTTTCAGATATACTTTCAAGTAGCATATTTACTAGTAGAAAATGTCCAAGATGGTTAACCCCAAAAGTAAGTTCAAATCCATCTTTTGTATATTGTTCTCTGTCAACAAGCTGTATCCCTGCATTGCATACAATCGCATATAATAGTGGTAACTGTGAATTCAAAAATTGGGTTACAAAATTTCTTACAGATTGTAAAGAGGAAAGATCAAGTTCTAAAGATATTATGTTGTCATTACCAGTTTCTCTAATCAGCGAATTCACTGCTTCTTTTGCCCTCGTAGCATTACGGCAAGCTATTACAATTTGATTGTTTTTATCATACTTTGTAATGTTTTTAGCACATTCATAACCTAATCCAGTATTACCGCCTGTTATTATAAAAGTTTTTTTGCTTAAAGATCTTTCTTTTACCATTTTGCCACCCCTTATTTATGATAATCACATCACTATATTTTGATCATAGTTTTTTATAGATCTTATAGTTAAACTAAACATTGTCTCAATAATTTCATCTATTTCTACTCCCCAATCAGTTATTACTGCATTGTCTTTGTCTAATATCAGTTTTATCAAACTCATAATATTTAAGTACAATATATATGAAGTATTTATTACATTTAAATCATTTCTTATGCTTTTATCTTCTATGCCTTCTTTTACTATATCTGTGAGTATGGAGAACAATTTAGATTGCTTTTCATAACAAGCCATGATAACTTCATCGCGTGGTAAGTTTTTAACACTCATATTATTAAAATTCAAAATAAATTTGAAATAACCTGGATATTTATTTAAAAAATCTATCTTTGCTTTACCTATAACTAAAATCTTATCCAATCCATTTTTTAATGAATTAAGTTCTAATGCTGCTTGTTCCATTTTCTCTGACATATCAAAAGCTCTGCAAGTAATTTCATAACATAATTGTTCCTTGCTTCCAAAGTAAGAGTAAACTGTTCTTTTACTATATTTTACCTTCATTGCTACATCATCCATAGTAGCTCCATCTATTCCTTTTAAAAAAAATACGTTCTCTGCAGCATTAACAATATTCTCTCTTCTTATTTTCTTTTTTGCTTCTTTTCCTATTCCATTTTCCATCTATAACCTCTAAAAATTTATTTTAATTTGAAAAAGTAAACTACAAGTGTACTTTTATATTACATTACTAAATTTCTTTTGTAAAGTACCTTTTTAAAATATAATAAAATACTAATAAGTTTATTAACTTATATATTTAATTATACTATATATCACATATATAACATATATTTCATATATTCTATATGAGAGGTTTACAGTTATAGGCGGCAAAAAAAACTACAACATAACGAAATTATATTGTAGGTTTTTTTGTTTTAGAAAGTAATAACTTCAAAATTCAAGAGATAAATTTTGAAAATAGAGTATATTTACAATAAGTAAAGAATGTTTATGGCCTCACAGTGAAAGCAACTTAATTGGTATGTGTTACATTCAAAATATCAATACACGCTTAATAAAGTAAACCCATATCTAATTATAGGAGTAGCAATCACATTGTATGACGGCTACTATTTTTTCTGCTTATTTTTAATCATTTTGTGAAATTAGTTTTATATATAATATCGTAATTGTAAATTTTATCATTCTATACTAATTTTAAAATATCTTCAGCTGTAAAATCACCTATACGTGTGCTTCTTAAATTAGCTACACTGCTATTACAAGCACTACCAACAGCAATAGCTTTCATATTTGCTGATATCGCAGCTTCTATTCCAGCCTCCGCATCTTCAACTACAGCGCAATACTCAGGTGCTACCCCAAATAGCTTTGATGCTAAAAGAAATACCTCTGGATTAGGCTTACTATAAACTATTTGATTTCCATCTGCAACCGCATCAAAATAATTATTAAGACCAATTTTGTCAAGAATCTTAACAGCATTTTTACTAGAGGAACCAATAGCCAATTTTATGCCTAGTTTCTTTAGACTATCTATAAGTTGCCTTACTCCTGGAAATATATCTTTAGGTCCGATTCGGCCTAAAAGTTCTACATATATATCATTTTTTTTATTAGCAAGACCTATTTTTTCTTCAGCTGTATATGTCTTTTTAGCTTTTTCAAGGATTATCTCAAGGCTCTCCATTCTACTTACACCACGAAGTCTATGATTTATTTCATAATCAAAACATATATCTTCTTCAACAGCCATAGCCTTCCAAGCCTTATAATGATATTCATCTGTAGATACAATAACTCCATCCAAATCAAATATTACACCTTTAATACTCATAATCTCTCCTCCTGTTATTTATATTTTAAATACTTCAATTTTTTTATTAAGCTCAACAACTAATTCTGTAGTGTTATTAATATTTTCTACAAATTGAGTTACATATGCTACTTGTTCTTCACCAGAAGCCACTACTTCTTCTGTAGCTGCTACAGAATTTTGAGCTACTCTTTTAATTTCATCAAGTGATACTGAAACTTCATGCCTATAATTAATAATTTCTTTGGTAGCTTGTTTTACTCCCTCAAACTTATCAATCAACAAGTTCATAGAATTTTTTATTGATTTAAAGGCTACTTCTGTATTAGCTACTACTACTTTCTGTTCTTTAAATATAGTATTAGCAATTAGCATAGTTCCTTCGGTCTTTTTAACATCATTTTGTATAGAATCTATTATACCTATTATATTATTTGTAGCTAAATTTGAGGTTTCAGCTAAATTTTTAACCTCACTTGCTACAACAGCGAATCCTCGGCCAGCATCTCCTGCCCTTGCGGCTTCAATGGAAGCATTTAGAGCTAATAGGTTAGTTTGCTTTGAAATGTTTTGTATAGTTTTTACAATTCCTACAATGCCATAAATCTTATCCCCTAAATTATTTATTTCAGCCTCAAATTGATTGAAAGTTTTCATAGATTTTTGGGTATTTAAAGTTAACTCATCAATTGTAATTGATGAGTTATCACTTACATCAATAGTTTGGATCGCAACTGAAGTAACATCCCCAATATTAGAATTTACAATATTTATTTTATCTGATAAATTATTCATAATATTATCTGCATCTTCTATACTTTCTGCTTGTTTTACTATTCCACATGAAATATCTCCCATCGATATTGAAACATTTTCTGTGATTAACTTTGACTGCTGGGCCATAACGCTCATTTGCGCCATATCTTTCACTATATTATTGCTCATTCTTTTGTTTTCTACGATTAAATCTCTAATATTTGCAATCATTTTATTGAAGCTTTTAGACAACATAGCAATTTCATTATTCCCTTTGATACCACTTTTAACTACTAAATCGCCGTTTTTAGCTTTCTCCATAAGTGTCATTATTTGTTGTAATGGATTTGCGATGCTTCCCGATATTATTAACCCAAGAATTATAGAAAGTATTACACATAGTATACCTACAACTATAGTAGCGGTCCTTGCAGAATATAGCCCACTATATAATGATGACAATGGCACTTTAGTAGTAATTATCCAGTCGTTTGTAGTCTTAGAGTAAGATATTAATGAGCCTTTATCTATAAAACTTCCATATTCACCTTTAAATAAATTATTATTTAGTGTTGCTTTCTTACCAATTAATTTATCATGGTCACTTGATATCGCTATATAATTATTATCATATATGGTGATTTCAGAATTTTTGGGCAAAGTTGCATTAGCATATATATCAGACAAAATGCTTGAGTCTAATGATATTATTATTACTCCCGTATCAAGCATACTTGAAGGGTTTACAAATTTTTTACCCATGTATATCCTATCATATTTTCCATTTTCTCCGGCGAACCATATAATATCCGTACTTGCATGAATTTTTTTAAATAAAGTACCTTTTATAAACGTAGTTTTATCGATATTATCCTCCTTTGAAAAGAAGTTTACCATTGGGGATTTATAGATAAACAAAGATTTTATGTTTGGATTACTTATAGTTAAAGAACTTAAAGTTTTTGTTATACTCTCTTTTGCCATTCTAGTTTCAAGAGAACCATCATCCATTGTAGCCAAATTAATTTTAGAATAAATATCAGGATTTCCATAAACTGTGTTAATAATTTTTTCAGCATTGTTAAGTGACTGTAGCATATTATTAGACATTTGTTGCGCTACTTGTTGAGAAAAATAACCTACATTTGATGACATTGCATTAGAAGCTTTAAAATACGAGAGACTACCAACAATAACTAGAGGAATAGTAGTTAGAAGAATGAAATAGGAAACTAATTTTATTTTAATACTTTTGTTATTAAGTCTAATAGCCTGTATTTTGTTAATTGATTTCTGCCTTGAAAGCATCGTAATTAATTTCCTCTTAGCATTACCTCGTCCTTTATTTCTCATCTATACAACTCCTTCTTCTCACTAGGTCTTATATATTGAAATGCAATGCTAGTAGTGTGTAAATTTATAATTTGATAATCTCATGTTCTTCATGAGTGATGTTTATAAAATATTTTTCTCCTTGCACCATTATCTTGAATGAAAGTCTTCTCCATTTTTCTGGTAAGTTAGGACTAACCGTAATCATGCCATCTTGAACCTTTAGTCCAGCAAAACCTAATATTGCCGCCATCCAAGCTCCACCATTCGCGGCTGGATGTGTGCCACCTATATATATTGAGCCTGCAAACTGCTTAGTTTCTCCAGTCAAATCCACGTTTGCAGTTTTTACAAAAAACGGATATGCCCACTTCTCATTTCCAATATCACAAGAAAGTAGTGAATAGACACATGGACTTAGACTAGAACCGTGTTCTGTTTTTGGTTCATAATACTGCCAGTTTGCTTTCTTTACAGCTAACGTATAATCGTCCTTAAATAAATAAAGCATAAGTACAATGTCTGCTTGCTTTATGATTTTAGTAGTTGATGCAACACCATGCCCACCACCCCAATATTCTTTTGGGTCAAGCAGTCTACCCCTAACTTCATCTACAGAGCAATTTTCTAAATTGTTATATCCATCAAATTGTTCAATTATATGAGTTTTGTCATCAGGAGCTGGTACATATAGCTTTTCTTTAAACTTAACTATATTATCAATTTCGTCAATATAATTAATTCTTGAAATAAGCTCTAAATACTCTTTTGGACACTTACCCCTTAACAGTTCTATAGTTTGGAGTGTTACATCTAAAGTATGATAAATCATTTTATTTGTGTATGCATTATTATTTACCCTTTCATGATACTCATCAGGTCCGATAACATCTAGAATTTCATATCTATCCTTATCTTCTTTATAATAAGCATAAGAATAAAAGAACCTTGCACATTCAAGAATTACCTCTGCACCACCATCTAATAGTATGCTAATATCGCAAGAAAACTTATAAGTTTCCCATATTGCATAAACTACATCAGCACTTATATGAACTTGTTTATCCTTAAAATATGTTTTGACAGGGCGACCAGTAAAGATATCTGTCACATTAAAATCGCTACAGGCATCTTCACCATTTTCTTGACTTTCCCAAGCATAAAATGCTCCTCTAAAGCCATAGTATTCCGCTTTTTTTCTAGCTCCATCTAATGTTCTAATACGGTAATTCACTAAATTTCGAGCTACCGCAGGTTCCGTATGGAGAAAAAATGGAAGCATGAAAATCTCAGTGTCCCAGAATATTGCACCCTTGTAGGTTTGTCCCGAAAGTCCCCTTGCAGGTATTGATAATTTATTTGAATGTAATGGTGCAATAATTTGAAGTTGATAAATACTATACCGAAGTGCTAATTGATCCTCTTCACTGCCCTCTATAATTACATCGGAATTATCCCATCTACCTTTCCACTTCATTATGTGTTCATTGAAATCTTTCTCATAACCATTCTTGGAAGCTCTACGCGTATCAATTTCACAATCTCCTTCAATATTAGAAGTTTCATCATTTCCAGTGTAAACAGATATATATTTATAAATAGTATATTCTACTTTAGGCTCTGCCTTAAACTTTATATTTCGAAATATACTCTTTTCCCCTTTTTCAATAACTTCCTTCGATTCAAATTTTCGTATACAAACTTCAGTTACTACAACTGGTACTTTTAATTCCTGAGTTCTTGAGGACACTTTTATTAATTCGTTTATGTTCTCCACTTTGTAATTCTCCAAATGAAAACCATTTATATCCCATACATCTCCATCAATACCAGTTTTAATAATTAATTCACAATTTTGGTTCACTGTCAGTGTATATTTAAGACAAATCAAATGAGAATTGACAAGACTAACAAAGCGCTCTGATTTAAGATTTATTTCACCATGAATTGTATTCCATGTAGTGTTTCTTCTATGAATTCCTTCATTTATATCCAGGCTTTGTACATGCTTTAATGGATTTGCTTGTAATAAACTTACTTCTTCCCCATTAATACTAAATGTAGTAAACAGTCCATTAGGAGCATTAATTGGCTCACGCCAGCTATCCCCTTGTTTATCATATAACCCGGAAATATTGCATGCAACTAGTTCATTTTTAGTGTACTCTTCCATAGTTCCACGCAGGCCCATATAACCATTTCCTGTCATAAATTTATTCCCATTATTAACTATATTTTTATTGTTAAATCCATTTTCATATACCGTCCATGATTTCAAGTTAACCCCTCCAACATTCAGGCATAAGTATATTTACCTCTTTAGAATCTATGGTATATTCTTTATCGTAGATTACTACAGTTATAGCCTTATTATTAATAGTTCGAAAAGTTATATTTATCTTATCGATTTTTATTAAAAGCACTGCTTCTTTATAAACAATTCTAAAACTATATCTTTCCCAGTCTATAGGTATAGATGGATTAAACTTTAGTATATCGCCATCACTTCTCATTCCGCCAAACCCATATACAATATTTACCCATGCGCCAGCAAGGCTTGTAGTATGGAGCCCTTCTTTAGTATTTCTATTATAATTATCTAAATCCATACGAGTTGCAAAACCGAAAAAGTTAAAAGCTTCTTCATGTTTTTTTAGCTCCGATGCAAAAATAGAATGAATGGATGGAGAAAGTGAGGACTCATGAATAGTTTTTGGTTCATAATATTCATAATTAGCTTTTTTTTGTGCTAAACTAAATTCTTGATTATATAAAAACATAAACATTAAAACATCCGGTTGTTTTATCATATCAGTACGATATATCCTATCGTAGGACCAATTATTATAAAGAGGAAACTCCTCAATAGGTATAGAATTCACATCAATATGTGGCATATTAAAATATCCCTCATGCTGTTCATAAATATTGCTTTTCTCATCCAATAAAATAAGCATATTATCTGAACATTTTTTAAAATTCGAAAAATCCTCCTGAGTAATCTCTATTTTCTCTTGTAATTGATTATACTTAGCGGCTGAATCTTCCTTTAGTTCTTTTATTACCTCTAATGTATAGTTAAAGACTTTTTTAGCCATATAATTGGTATAACAATTATTATTAACCATCATATGAAACTCATCAGGTCCCATAACAGAAAAGAATCCAAATTTATTTGTAAGCTGACTCCAAGCTCCACGTGACACTAAAAATCTACTAATCTGAATAAGCATTTCTACTCCATGAGTATATAAAAACTCTTTATCTCCACTCAAATGAACATAATGCCAAATTCCATAAGCAACACCAGTACTTGGTTGAAATTGAAGACTAGCATGCTGCCATAAGTCACAGCCTTCCTCTCCATTTAATGTTGCAATTGGATAACACGCCCCAGAACAGTCTAACATTTTAGCACGTTCCATAGCCCGATTAAGATTGCTATATCTAAACTCCAATAAATTCTTAGCTGCTTTTAAATTATTAAATAAATAAAATGGCAAACAATAAGTCTCTGTATCCCAGAAGGCATGACCATTATAAGCTTCACCCGTTAATCCTTTTGCCCCTATATTATTAGATGGATCTTGTCCATGATAAGTTTGCTGCATTTGAAAAATACAATATCTTATGCCCTGTTGATTTTTTTCATCACCATCAATTTGGATATCAAATCTATCCCAAATATTTCCCCAGAGTGTCTTGTTTTCTTTAAGAGCTACATCTAAACCTTTATTGTACTGCTTTAAAACTGCATTAGTGCCTTTATATAATAGATAATCATCATCCTTTGAAGTGTCCTTTAAAACTACATTTGATACCAGCTTATCAATGACACTAGCTTCACCTTTTATAAGTGTCAAAGAAATTTTATAACCAGTAATCTTATGATCCTCATACACACTTTTACTATTGATTTTATCAGATACAAGTTTGAAACCTGAGAAAACCCTTTGGTTTGAGGTAAGCGTCTTCCCAATAACTGCAACTATTTCATCAGAAGCTTCCTTTTTAATCACATTCCAATAATTTTTATGTTTTGTCGTCTGAATAGTACCAAAATCTAATGCCATTATAATATCTATATTTCCAGAAAAATTAATAGGTTCAAATATAATTCTTTGGAAACCTTCATGAGTGCTTTCCATATTTAGGAATCTTAGAAACTTAACTTTTAACCTTTTCCCGGATCTAGTATTCCAAATAAATTCTCTAGTAAGAGTACCTTCTTTTAAATCTAAGATTCTTCTAAATTCGCAAAAGCTAACAGAGTTTAAGTCTAACTGCTCACCATCAATCGTTATTCTAGTATATAGCCAATCTACTGAATTAACCATAAAATGAGTATGATCTATAATTCCCTTGTACGCAGATTTATTTACATCATCAGAATATTCGTATACTCCATTAAAGTAACTTCCCAAAAGACTTTCACAAGATGAACTCTCATCAAAATATCCCCTTACTCCCATATACTCATTTCCTAACGAAAAAATTGATTCAGATACTCTATTTCTATTTTTATCAAAACCTTCTTCAATAACTTTCCATGGATTAAGTTTGTAATATATGTCCGCAATTTTAGTCATAATAATCCCCGCCTTATAATAAAGTTTTATTAAATTTCGTTAGCCCTTAACTCCTGAATCTGAACTACCTTGAATAATCTGTTTTTGAAAGATTGTAAATAAAATAATTGGTGGAATCATTGCAAATAAAATTGCTCTTAATACTTCAACATCTGTAACAGGACTATTCCTAAATTGGAATAAACGCACCATTACAGTTTCAAGTCCTGTATTGTTAAGTAACAAGTATGGTAATAAAAAGTCTGACCAAGCAGCATTAACTGCATACATTGAAATTACCATTGTTATTGGTTTACTTAATGGCATTACAATTCTAAAAAATATTTGTAAATTATTACATCCATCTAATCTAGCAGCCTCTATTATTGACATTGGAAGCTTATCAAAAAACTGCTTAAACAAAACTACAAAAAATGCATTAGCTCCAATAACGAGCCACAGTGGATAGAAAGTTCCGCTTAGTCCTAATTTAGTTATATTTATAAAAAGTGGAACTACACTAGTAGTTGCTGGAACCATAAGGCTTCCTAATATAAGTCCATAAACTATTTTTGTCCCTTTAGGTTTTATTATGGAGATCGAATATGCAAGTAACCCATTAAAAACTACTGCACATACAACACTTCCAGCTACTGCATAAAATGAGTTTAAATAATACTTGAAAAAATCAAGATCCTTCCATGTTTTAACAAACTTACTAAAATCCAAATGCTTAGGTAATAAAGTTGGTTCTATAGTAAATTCCTTTATATCTTTAAAACTTGAAAGAAAAACCCATATAGGCGGAGCAACTGATATTATAGTAATAATTAAACAAATAATAAAGATGCTATAGTATAAAATCCTTACACTAGGCTTTTTTAAATCCGATTGAGCAATAATACCATTATCTTTTTTTTGTAATTTACCCATGAATTTTCTCCTTTCTACATATCTTTTTCTTTACTAACTTTGTTATAAATTGCAGTTAATATTATTAAGAACACACTTATGATAACCGAAACTGCAGCTGCTTTTGGGTAATCGAATTGTTCAAAAGCATATTTATAAACTAATTGCATTATTGATATAGATGCATCATTAGGTCCTCCATTGGTCATTACTAATGGTTCATAAAGTATCTGAAAAACAGATATAACTTGTAGAATCAAAAGAGTTCTCACTAAATTGTGTAGATTTGGTAAAGTTACATGAACTACTCTCTTCCAGATACCAGCTCCATCAATAATAGCAGCCTCATATAATTCCGGGTTTACTCCTTGAAGTGCAGCTAAATATATAAGAGCCGTAGCCCCTGCACCCTTCCATGTCATGGTAAAGACTATTAAAGGTATAGTAATTTTAGGATTACTAAGCCATATCTGAGGTGCTACACCTAAATGCCCTAAAATTATATTAAGCACACCTGTTTGTCCAGGTTTTAAAATAAATCCCCACATTAAAACAGTGGCTAAGCCTGGTACTATATTAGGAAAATAAGTCCCAACTCTAAACAAAGATTTAGCATGTACCAATTCATTCATCAATATAGCCATGATTATAGGAATAAAAAAGCCAATAATAATTGAAAAGAATGTGTATTGAAAAGTATTTCTTATGGCTGGCAGAAAATCAGGGTGATGAAATACATCTATATAATTTTTTAGACCAACAAAAGCTACACTAGTCATTCCTCTGGCGCTATAAAGTGAGAGACGGATACTTTCTAATAGTGGTACCCAAACAAAGAATGCGAATAATATAAGTGCAGGTAACATAACTAACCATCCAGATAAGTTCTTTCTAATAATTTGGGACAACTTATGTTTGACTATTATTTCTTTTCTAACTTCAAGCATTTAAACCCTCCTTTTACAAAATAAGACGGAACGATAATTTGGTACTTAATTTACACACCGTGAAGATCTTAGTGCCCCACGGTGATAGTAATTGATAGGTTTGTTGTTACTTATTCACTTGGCTATCTAAAAGACTTTGAAGATTTGAGTTAGCAGTTCCAAGAAGTTTAGTAACATCTGCATTTTTATCTGTAAGTACAGCTTGAAGTACCTTTGTTAATTCCGCATACATATCTTGTGAAATCTTAGGTTCTTCAGTGTGTAAATTACCAGGTTTGTTTATCATCTTATAGTAATCGTTAAACATTGCCATATCTACATTTGAATTCTTTTTAACACTATCATTTTGAGCTTTCAAAAAAGCTGGTGAAGTCCATGCTGGGAATGATGGTATAACTGGTGTTCCACTTGCAACTTTATTTTTTGCATCTGCATCCAAACCTGCTATTGATGCCGGTGTTACAACTGGCGCTTTTCCCATAACTTCAATGTATTTAAGTGCTGCTTTTACTTGCTCAGGAGTATCTTTTGCAGAGAACATATATGGTGTACCACCCATTAGTGAATATTGTCCACCCGGGCCTGCAGGCATTGGTACAAGCGCAAGTTTTCTAACATTTAATTTATTAACTTGAGTTACTTGATTTACTGCATCATTTGCTCCAATATACATAGCAGCCGCACCAGTTCCAAGAGCCTTAAATCCTGAACTCCAATCCTCATTAGTAGGATCATCAGTTAAAACATCATATTTCCATTTTAAATCTTTAACATAATTCATTGCTGCTATATCTTCTTTAGAATTAAGTTGTGCAATCCATCTACCGTCCTTTTGTGCTTCTAGTTTCGCACCAAAAGCCCAAGCTAAATTTGAGTAATGCCATCCACCAGCATTATCTTTAGCTAAAATATCTAATCCAGCAGCCCCAGTTTTAGCTTTTATTATCTTAGCATCTTGTGCAAGTTCATCCCATGTCTTTGGATATTTAGGAATTCCCTTAGCATCTACTAGTCCAGCCTTTTGAAACAAATCAACATTTATCATTAATCCTAATGAATATCCATCACGTGGAATACCATATATTTTACCGTCCTTTGATAACAAATCTTTAATTTTAGGATTCATAGCAGTATCCCATCCAAGTTCCTTAAGTTCACTAGTTATATCTTTTACAAATCCACCTTCAATAAGCTTTTGTGGTTCTGTGTACCACGTTTCAAATACAGTAGGTAAATTTCCTGACTCTGCCAAGGAAATAAAAGTATCAGTTGCATACTTATAGTATGCTGGTACAACATTAATCTCTGGATTTGTAGTTTTTAAAGTTGCTACAAATTTTTTGTGCATTTTAATATCATCAGTTAATGTTGCTTCAGGCCAAATTCCAAGTTTAATTGTTACCTTACCTTTGTCTGCCCCTGTATCTGAACTCGTGCTCGAACTTTTATTTGCACAACCTGTAAAAGATAACAATGATGTAAGTAACCCTAAAGTAATAATTCTTTGAATACTTTTTTTCATGTAATTTCCCCCTTTAAATAGGTTTTATTATTAAGGTTTAACGTTTAACCTAATTTAATTATAATCGTTTACAAATTCCTTGTCAATATAATTATTATTTTCTTGAATAAATGGTACTTCCTACATACTTATAATAAAATGAAAAAACTAAAGCCCCATTATGGCATTAATACCCATCATGGAGCTGGTTTTTCACATATATATTATATTTTAATAACCTCTTTTCATAAAACGACGTTTAGCTTTATCTTTTAATTTTTATTTATATCTTTTACACTATTTCTTTCTATAAGAGTAACTGGCAAAATCACATTATAACTTTTTATTAAATCACCCTGGATAACGTTAATGAGTGATTCAACAGCAACTTTACCCTTTTGTAATATATCTTGGTGTATTGTTGTTAATCTTGGCGCTGTAAGTGAGCTAATATATAAATCATCAAAACCTACCACAGAAAAGTCATCAGGTACTCGTTTTCCCTTTTCATTAAGACCAGATATAATACCTGCCGCCAATATGTCAGCAGTAGCAAATATAGCAGAAACATCGGTTCTATTACTTAATTCATGTCCAAGTTCTATACCTTCTGTTATTGTTATTTCTTGTTGATATACATTTTTACTATTAAATCGTATATTAGCTTCCTTCAGTGCCATATTATATCCTCTAAAGCGTTCTTCTACAACTCCACTTTTTTTAATTATTGGTGAAGCAAAGACTATGTTTCTATGTCCTTTATCAATTAAATATTTTGTTGCAATGTAGCCACCCTTACAGTCATCTAACCCAATATTTAATACTTGGTGGTTAACAACGTAACTATCGATGAGTACAAAAGGTATAGAAGCATCCATTAACCTTTCAAAAAATTCATCCTGGAATAAACCAATCAATATCAAACCATCTATATTCCAGTTACGAAGCAATAAAAACAAATCATCCTCACTATATACAGTACGTACCATTAAATAATATCCCTTTTCACGAAGTTTCTCTTCTATTCCATCAATCACAACACTATTAAAAGGGTCAGAAATAAAGTTTCCACCTTTTCCTGGCACTACATGATTAATTACTCCTATAATTTTTGACGACTTGTTGACTAACGATCGAGCAATCATATTAGGAACATAATTATCTCTTTCTATTAACTTTTTTATTTTCTCAACAGTCTCTTGTGCAACCCGCTTATGATTTCCATGTATAACATTTGATACAGTAGTAACACTAACATTTGCTTCCATAGCAATATTTTTTAAAGTAGTCATATTATCCTCCGAAATTGTAGCTTTACAAATCCATCTACCTATTAGTTCAAAATTACAGTTACCTTTTATAATTGTTACTACCACTATAATTATAGTGATAGTAACAATTATATAAAACGAACTGTGCTTTTTTAACGTTATTATATCATATTTCAACTATTATTATATCACTGACAAGAAATACAAGAAAAAAAATGGATAAAAATACTTACAGAAAATAATATACCATATGATAAATCAAAAACTGGTCACGATTAATTTGTCACGTATTTACGACTAAGTACTAGATTGTTGGAGGAGATATTTTTAATTTAAAATACTTTTTTGCAACCGAATTAGAACGCTAAAACTCAACTTGTTTTTAATATTATGAGAATAACCATTATTACAAATAATGCATAAATGGAGTGTATATTCTCAATTAGACACCTTTTATGCAGTAAAATAGAGCTCTATTGCATATTAAAAAAGCATGAATGAGGGTATAGGCTAAATATGGCACATAATAAATGGAGTGAAATGAACAGGCTCGGATTCAGATGTTGATCCGACAAAAGCTATCACCTTAAGTATATACTTAAACGATGATAGCTACGAGAGTTGCTCAATGTCTGAAACGAGCTATTGAAAGATGCCGCGTTAGCTCTACTATGGAGATTCAATCTTTCTCCTCTTTCTGAAATTAACTTTAACATTAAAATTATTAACTATAATTCCCAGAATTGTATCAATAATTCTGGGAATTTCAGATTCGCTTCTAAAAATAGACGTAATTTCCCCCTCCCCTAAATAAAGACTTTATGCTATTTTATTTATTTCTCCTGGCGGAGAATAGTTTTGGCGATTCAACTTTTCTTTTGTAACCATTTCACCTTTATCACAGCAAGGACAAATATTTATATCTATTCCTGTCAGCTTAAGAAGAAGCTCTGCTGTACTTAACTTAACATCTGAATTTTCACTTTTACTTTGTACTGCACCTGTAAGTTCTTTGCATTTTTGAAGTTTGGTTGATCTATTTCTATTGCTTAAAATTCCATAGTGTCTAATTTTAACAAATTTTCTTGGTAAAACATGCATGAAAAATCTTCTCATAAATTCGTCTACTGTAAGAGTCATAAATTTTTCTTTATTATTGTCTCTATAATCTTTCCACTTAAATGTTACATA
>NZ_CALEVF010000169.1 GCF_937920395.1 uncultured Clostridium sp.
TTTTCATAATCATCAAAACGTCCTAAATTTGGAAATTCATCTAGGTAAAATATAACTGGTTGTGGTAACTTTGTATTATTCTTAGCACCAACAGCATAAAGTTCTTGAAATGTTTGGTTAAAAAATAAATTTATAAGTCCCTCCCATGTACTGTCCATTACTGGAATTATCACATATAATGCAATTTTCCTTATCCCTATTTCTCCTAGATCAAAGTCCGAGCTTTCAGTAAATTTAGCGACTTCATCATCTACATAATCACCTATGGTCGTTAATAGTGAAATTATAATACTACTTCTTGTTTCCTTTTGAGCTTTCTTAAATCCTAATTCATATGCTCTACGTGCTGGGTGTGTTTTCTTTAGTTTCAAGAATTGTTCGTCAAGTTCGCTAATTCCTGTTTCATCTGCTTCAGGATCAAACTCTTGTAAGAAATTTAAAACTCCCGTTACATTCCGATTTTCAGGTTCCATTTCATAAATGCTATATAAAATTAATGCTTTTAATAAACTTAATTGTGCATTGTACCAAATATCTTTATTTTTGGGATTATTCTTTGCTGCCACTAATGTATTTGCTACTGTTGTGGCATCTCTATCCTTTTTTACATAATCAAAGCAATTATATTTATCTGAATATCTCATATCATCAAAATTAATTACATGAACTTCATAACCTTGTTTTCTTTTTATTTCCGAGGTCATTTCATAAACTTCACCTTTTGGGTCTGTGACGACGATAGAACATTTTTTTTCATGCAAAATATTTGTAATTATGTAACTTTGCGTTTTAAAACTTCCAGGGCCTCCTACTACAAAATGATTTCTATTAGGAAGTTTTGAATCATTAGGTTGAATTAAAACTTTTCCGTCTTTAATCCCTATAATTATGCCGTTACTCTCTAAGAAATCATTAACTTCATTCTTTCTCTTCATTATCATTGTCACTCCCTATAACAAAACTGTTTTTTAAATCTTCAAATATCTGTTTAACTGGAATACCTATTGTTTCATTTTCTACAAATATCTCTTTGTTAGTGGCATACCGACTCGAACCATGAACTGCATATTTTTCTTCAATTTTGTAAGTATCTTTATGGTTCGATTTATAAATTACATAAATCATATAAACTATAACGATTATTGTTCCAATTATTAAAATTGGATTTTTTTCACTTATCATTTTTACTATTGTATTAAATGGGTGAATAAGTAAATTGGAAAAACTTTTTTTCATTATTTTAGATGTCATATTTTTAACTTTGTATTGGCTAAGTGTTGAGGTTAAAAGGGATGCGCTTAAAACAATCATTTCTAATATCAAAGTAATTATTAAATAAGCAAAGGATTTTATTCTTTTCATATTCTCACTCCTTATTTATTTGTTTGTTGAATATGGTTCAAAGTTCCCCATTAAAGTATATTTTGTTATTACCCAATTGTCTTTCCCTTGTTGTGTTAACTCTAACTCGTATATTTGGTTAATTGGTGCGCTATCATCTCCATTAACTGAATATATAGTGCTTATATTTACTAATGCAGTTATTGTTTGATTACTATTTGTTGTTAAATACACATTTAAATTATTTACTTTATCTTGAATTTTTGTTGTTGGTGCGCCTATATCACCTGCGCCTTTTAATGCGTTATATACATTAGGTGATACATATTTTTGTATATCTCCATATCTACTTACATAATTTTTGTTAGTGTAATTAAACAGAGCATTAATAAAATTACCTATATTGCCCTTTATTTTATCGCCAGTTAATAATGTTTGAATATTAGCATTTGCATCATATTGTTTAACCTTTTTATTTAAATTTTGATTGCTTGAAGTCAAAGTTTTTATTTGAGTATCTTTACTATTAGAATTTATCTTCTGACCAATTAAACCAAATACAAATACTAAATTTATTACAAGTGATATTATTAAAATCGAAGTTTTTTTGCTTTGCATTTCATTCACCAACCTTATTTATTTATCCTTCCAAACCCGACTAAATGTTGTTGATAGTACTCATTAGATAAAACAACATAACCTAAACCATTACCACCGCTTTGATACATTTTATCGCTACCTACATATATACCAATGTGAGTTATAAAGTCTGGACAATCATAAGTACCTTTGAAAAATACTAAATCCCCTGACTTTGCTTCACTTTGAGGAATTATGCTACATTGGTCGTATTGGTTTTGTGCGGTTCGGCTTAATTTAATACCTACCTGCCCATACGCATATTGTATTATGCCTGAACAATCAAACCCTTGTGAAGGACTACTTCCACCAAAAACATACGGTTGACCTTCATATTTTAAAGCTATTTTCATTAAATCAGTAAATTTGCTTCCTTCCAATGCAGAATTTGCATTGATTACACCACTTGTAACCTCTACTGGCTTGTCCATCTTACTCATTACGTGTTCGACATAATCTACATCACCATAGCTACTTAACCCGTTTGTTGATGCTTCCTTTTCAGAAAAACTAACTGCAAGTGCTTTAGTATTTTTTTTACCGTTATTACTCACATAATCTATATACCCACTACCAAAATTATAACTTTGTACTATTGTCGGGAAATCTACACCCTTACTATTTCCATAATCAAGAATCTTTTTAAAATTCTTAACACCTACATCAATACTTTGTACTGGGTCTTGAATTGAATTAGGTGGAAGCCCTATACTTTCAGAGCTTTGCATAACATCTAATGTATCTGTTTGCCCAATTTCTTGATACATTAAGGCAAACAGGAAATCTACCTTGTCAGGGCATTTATATTTCACGCAATATTCTTGTACTATAGGTCCCCATTTAGATATTTTATCAGGAACATTTGCTTTTCCTGTACCTCCACCGCCACCTTTACTGCCGAAAATAGCCATTATAACAACTATAAGAAAAATAAAAAAACCGACTATAAATTTAACAACCTTATATTTTGTCATTTTTTCGCCGCCGCTTTTGCTTTAGCCACTTTAGCAGCCTTAGTCGTTACTCCTTTTTCATATGTTGCTATATCCGCTTTTAATTGAGTGTCATTTAATTTGTCATTAATTGATTGTGCATCTGATACATCATTATTTGCTAAGTAATTAGTAGCCATTCTTAATAATTGTTCTTTATCTGTATCCATTTCTTTATCTAGTAACAATGCATTTATGTTATAACCTATAATATCTTGTTCGATTTCAATATATTTGTTCTTTGTTTTCAAATCTAGTATTCTATTTTCTTCTTTATCTGCGTATAATTTTGTTACAACTTTTTTTGCATAATCTGGATTAGTGTTAATTGCTTCATCATATTTCGCTGATATAAAATAGGCTTGTGCCAATTCGTTTTTACTTGGGTTTGTTGCTATAAGCTCTTTAATTCCTGTTTCATTATTTCCTAATGCCAAACATTCATATGCCTGCTCAGAATTGTTAGCACTTTTTATTTGTGCGGCGGCTACCATTTTATAATTTTTTATTTGTACCACATTTACTATAATCCCGATTACTATAATGACAGTAAATACACCGCCAACTATAAGTTTTGATTTCATTTTATTGATTTTATCTTTTTTATTGCTTT
>NZ_CALEVF010000170.1 GCF_937920395.1 uncultured Clostridium sp.
TCGTGGTTAGTATGACTGAATTATTATCAATGCTTACAACTACATTATACGAGGGAGGATATTATGTATAAAATATTAGTAATTGAAGATGAAGAGAAAATCAGAGATATAATAAAAGATTCCCTAGGTAAATGGGGGTTTGACGTCTATGCTATCGATAACTTCAATAATGTATTTGAAGAATTTGCAAGGATAAATCCTCAGCTTGTTCTTATGGATGTAAATCTGCCTGCTTTTGATGGGTTTTATTGGTGCAATAAGATTAGAAATGTTTCTAAGGTGCCAGTCATATTTTTATCTTCTAGAAGTACAAATATGGATGTTATTATGGCTGTGAATATGGGCGCGGATGATTATATTACAAAACCTTTTTCTATGGATATACTTATGGCAAAAATAAATGCAATTTTACGTAGAACCTATTCTTATGGAGGTACAAGTATGGATACCATTGAGTATAAAGGAGCCATGCTATCACTAAAAGATAACACATTATATTTTAGTGAAAAATTTATTGAACTAACTAAAAATGAATTTAGAATATTATACATATTAATGAAAAAACATGAAAACATAGTAAGCAGAGAGGCTATAATGCAAGAGCTTTGGCAAGATGAAAATTTCATCGATGACAATACATTAACAGTTAATATAAATAGACTTAGAAAAAAGCTAAAGGAAATTGGCCTTATAGATTTTATTAAGACTATTATAAATCAAGGATATGTTATTAAATGAGGGTTACTAAATATTTAAAGGAAAACCTTAGGCTTTTAGTATTTTATTTTATTCTCATGTCTTTTATTATATTAACTATATGTTTTGACAGAAGGAACCGTGTACTTACTTCTAATGTATTTTATATTATATTTGTTTCATTTTTTATGCTAATAATTTATATGAGCATAGATTATTATGAGCAATCACAGAATATTAAAAAGCTTTTATTCGTAAAGGATTCAGAGGATAAAACTCCTATTTTGCCAAGTCCAATGGACTATAGAGATGAAATATATGGCCAGATAATTCAGGCGATTTATGAAGATTTCATGAAAATGGCAAAAACCGCAGAAATAGATTTTAAAGAAAATGCAGAGTTTATGACTGCTTGGGTTCATGAAATTAAAACACCAATTACCACCTCAAAGTTACTGCTTGAAAGTGGAAATGAAGCTCGCGAATCTTTAAAGGAAGAAATTGAAAAGATTGAGGATTATGTTGAAAAGGTACTTTATTATTCTAGAAGTAATAGTTTTTCACAGGATTATATTCTTTCACAGGTGAGTATTAACAAATTAATTAGCGAAAGTATTAAAAAACATTCAATTATATTTATTAAAAAGCATATTAAATTAATAAATAAAGTCCCCGAAACGCTTGTAATAGATACTGATAAAAAGTGGCTGATTTTCATAATTGATCAACTTCTATCAAACTCATTAAAATATACTAGTAATGGTGGAAGCATAATATTTAAAACATCTGAGGCCACAAAAGAAGTTTTATTAATAGTAGAAGATACTGGAATAGGTATTAAAAGTGAAGATATAAATAAAATTTTTAAAAAGTCTTTTACAGGGGCTAATGGAAGAAATGAAAACTTAAAAGCCAGTGGAATGGGACTGTACCTAGCACAAAAGATTGCTAAAAAGCTTGCCCATTATATTACCCTAGAATCAGAATATGGCATAGGAACCAAGGTGATTATTCATTTTCTAAAGTGGAATGATTATTATGATGTTACAAAAATGTAAGGTGTAGGAGCAAAATGTAAGTCGAAGCGATGGCTGTATATTTTGCTTTTTTGTATACTAAGATTACAAGACATATTCAAAGTAATTAATATTAATGGGGGTATTTATAATGGAGGTCGTATTGAGAATAGAAAATCTAAAAAAAGTTTATGGATCAAAATTTGGAGGGGCAAAATATACAGCACTTGATAGTATAAATTTGAAAGTAGAAAATGGTGAATTTGTAGCAATAATGGGACCATCTGGCTCAGGAAAAACAACTTTTTTAAATGTAATATCAACTATTGATAAACCAACTTCAGGGAGTGTTTTAATTAATGGTGAGGATATAACCAAGCTAAAGGAGCCCAATTTATCTAAATTTAGAAGAGAAAAGCTAGGATTTATTTTTCAAGACTTTAATTTACTTGATACTATGACGCTAAAGGAGAATATTGTATTACCCTTAGCTTTATCTAAAGTTCCTTATAAGGATATAAAGACAAAGCTTCTAGAAATAAGCATTAAGCTTGGCATTAATGATATATTAAATAAATATCCGTGTGAGGTATCAGGTGGGCAAAAGCAAAGAGCAGCTGCAGCAAGAGCAATGATTACGCAGCCTTCTATGGTACTTGCTGATGAACCTACAGGTGCTTTAGATTCTAAATCTTCTAAGGAATTACTTAATTGCCTTGGAAATTTAAATGATAAAAACAAAGCTACAATTATTATGGTTACGCATGATGCTTTTGCAGCATCTTATTGCAAACGAATTATATTTATTAAAGATGGTAAATTATTTAATGAAATTTATAAAGGTGACAAATCAAGGAAGGATTTCTATCAAAATATATTGAAGATTCTTTCAGTCATAGGAGGGGATACAGATGACCTTAATTAGTATGGCTGTAAACAATATAAAGAAAAACTTTAAAAATTATTGGGCATTTTTTATAAGTTCCACTTTTAGTGTTTTTGCATTATATCTTTTTATGTCTATTATAAATAATAAGGATGTAAAACTTCAATTAGGCGATATAAAAAGCAGTATGGGTTTATTTGTTATAGCCGCATATATGATTGCAGCTTTTTCAGCATTTTTTATATGGTATTCTAATTCTTTCATTATAAAGTCAAGAAAAAAAGAGTTCGCAACTTATATGTTACTAGGTATGTCTAAAAAACAGACCGCAATATTAAACTTTATAGAAAATCTTATAACTATAGCCCTTGCCTTTTGCAGCGGAATTGCTTTAGGATTGATTTTCAATAAATTTTTTATAATGTTATTATATGTAATGATAAGAGCTACAGGTGTTGTGACTTTTCAGATTAGTTTTGAAGCTTTAAAAATTTGCTCTATATTATTTGGAGTTATGTTTATAATAATTACTATTCATAGTTCTATGCTGATATATAGAGATAACCTTATAGACCTTTTTAATTCATCAAAGAAAGCTGAAAAAGGATTGAAAGTATCATTTTTAACTTTTATAATAGGGATCATTTCTATAGTCTCATTAGGTTATGGATATTATATGGCTATTAAAAAGCTCTCTAATAATTTTTCTATAGCTCCTCTAGTAGTATTATTAGTTGTTATAGGTACTATATTATTCTTTACAAGTTTTATTTCTTTAATTATTTATATTAATAAAAAGAATGAAAAAGGTCTCTTTAAAGGAACAAAACTCATATATATTTCACAGCTTTATTATAGATACAAAGGGAATGTAAGTACACTAAGTGTGATAGCAGTTACAACTACGATAGCTCTTTGTGCCATGATTTTCTGCTTTGGACTTTTTGATAAAGTAGAAGTGAACTCAAGAAACATGAGACCATTTTCTGTAGAATATGCAAATGGTAATAATACAGATGCAATTTTTAATAATACAATTAAGTATCATAAAGAAATCTCGGTTGTATATAAGGATAGTATGGAGTTTCTTCTCGTAAAAGCTAAAAACCCGATCTTTGGCACTTACGATACATTTTTAGTTCTAGATGAAAGCAAATTTAATGAAGTTAATAGCCATGAAAAGTCGGGTATAAAAATAAATTTAAAAAACGATAAAGATTGCTATTTTTTTCAAATAGCTTCAGGTGTTCCTGATAAAAGTGTGATTGGTAAAGATGTTAAATTGGAGAGTGCAAATAAAGACTATAACCTAAAAATAGCTTGTACTGGTATAACATACTTCATGGCACTTGATGACTCTAAATCGACGTTCATTGTAAGGGACAGTGTTTATTCTCAGATTAAGGGTACAATTTCTAAAGAAAGTACTTATAAAGTAACGGGATATATACTTAATAACGATTTTATTTCACAAAATTTTATAAAGGATCTAAAAAGTGAAATACCAGCGCAAAATAAGCTTTTAACATTTTATGATCATTTTATGGATGGCCTAAAGTTAACTGGGATGATGAGCTTCATTGGATTATTCATTGGAGTACTATTTGTTACAGCTACAGGAAGCATTATATATTTTAAAATGTCTATGGAAGCTGCCCAGGATAGAAATAAATTCATAATTCTTAGAAAAATAGGGGTTAGCACATCTGAAATAACAAAGGCTGTTTCAAAGGAACTTATGATTTTATTTGGAGCACCCTTGGTTGTGGCATCAATAAATACTTTTGTTGCTTCAATTCCACTTGGTAAAATGATGGGATTTGATATTACTAAGGAACTTATTATTATGATTTTGGCTTATGCTCTGCTTTATAGTATATATTATTTAATAACCTTAAAATCGTATATTAAAACTGTAAATAGCTCATTTTAATACGTAACGTTTAGCAAATTCACTTCTCTTATAAAAATCACCAGTTACATTTTAATTGTTCCTACATATTATAAATTGTAATCAATTTTATGGAGATTTCTATATGAGCGAAATAAATGAACAAGTACCAAGTACAATGATACCAATAGTGGCGGAAGAATATAATTATTGTATGTACTGTCCAATAATGTGTGCAAATGCTTACATGTTACCTGAGCAAATGATGCGTGAATACAATAGTGAAAGTTCTGAATATGAAGAAGGATATCGACCTGGAGGAAGTCACGGACCAGGTCATGGACCCGGACCAAATCATGGACCAGGTTACGGACATAAGATATGGCACGTACATGGTGGATATTACGGGAACAAATACTATAAAGATATTAATTACTTTTATTATCTTAACTCCTTTTATCATCTTTACTATCCGTATGATCCATACTTTGATTATTATTATAATACCTATTAAGAAATGTCGATTGTTACCTATATAGCATAATAGTCAACAGTGATACTAATTTATAAAATAACTTTATGGTACAGCTAATATGCCGATAAAGGCCGGCTACATATTGAGATAAATATGTAGCCGGTTTTAAATTATTGTTAATAAGATAAATAATTATTAGATTGTGACAGTTATATTTATAAGATTGTACAGCATATTCCAATTGTGTTATATTTGTATTAAGTAATTCATTATTTACTAAAAGAGTAAATAATGAATTACCCTGGATTCGAGGTTATATATGGAAATTATTCATAGTTAGCTAGAGGTGTCAGGTAATTAACGAATTACAACAAAGGTTAAGTACACTAAAATAAAAGAGTATTTTAATAATACATACGGGAGGGGATAAATATGAATAAATCAAATATTATAATAACAATCGACCGTCAGAGCGGAAGCGGTGGAAAAGAAATGGGTGAAAGATTAAGTGAAAAGCTAAAATTTTCATATTATGATGATGAGATAGTGAGAGAAGCAGCAAAAGACTTGAAGACTTCTGTTGAGGACATGCAATCATATGATGAGAAGCAAGATGGTATATGGAAAAATATATTGTCATATTCTGAACATGGTAACCTAGCATCTTTTTCAGACGTAGAAATAATTACAGACTATAAAGCACATAAAGCAGAGTCAAATGTTATTATGAAAGTTGCGAAAGAAAAATCAGCAGTAATAATAGGAAGAGCAGCGTCTTCTATTCTTCGCAATCATCCTAGATGCGTAAGTATTTTTTTGCATGCTGATGTGGATTATCGTAAAAAACGTACTAGGGAATCGTATAATATAACAGGAGATGAAGCAGAGTACTTAAATGAAAAAATTGATAAGCAAAGATTAAAATATTACAAGGTGTTTACAGAAACAGATATGTATAATGCATGCAAGTATGATTTGTCAATAAATACAGGTGAATTGGGAATTGAAAAAAGTGAAGCCTTAATAATGGAGTATTTGAAAGAAAGGTTTGGAGATGAATTGTTAAAATCTAAATAATGTAGTTAAAAAGAAGGTTATTTAACCTTCTTTTTTTAGTGAATTAAAGATTTACAGCCTTTTTTTAACTTATAAGCAATATACAATATTATAACCCAAGCTGGACACAAATATAATGCATACACAAAATCAGGAAGAAAAGCCATAAGTATTACAATCATAGCCATAAAAGCTATACAAATATAATTTGAATAAGGGAAGAAGGGAAGCTTAAATTCAAGTTTTTGGGCTTCAACAGGACCAATTTTATGTCTGAATTTAATTTGAGTGATCATAATCATTGTCCAGTTGAGTATTCCTGCGATAGTTGCAATTGATATTAAATATAAGAATACCTTACCGGGTATTAAAAAATTTAATACAACTGCTATTGCTGTAAATAATGAGGAAACAAGTATTCCTACATATGGAGTACCTCGTTTACTTACTTTTGATAGTACTTTTGGTGCATTACCCTGAAGCGAAAGACTGTAAAGCATACGTCCATTACTGTATAGTCCACTGTTATAAGCTGAAAGTGCAGCTGTTAAAACTACAAAATTTAAGATTGTAGCAGCACTTGATATACCCATTTTAGAAAAAATCAAAACGAATGGGCTGCCTTGTGTTCCTACCATGTTCCAAGGGTAGAGACACATTAAAATCAATAATGCACCTACATAGAATATGAGTATTCTATATACAACTTGATTTATTGCCTTAGGTATAGTCTTCGATGGATTATCAGCTTCCCCTGCAGTGATGCCTATTAGTTCAACTCCACCAAAAGAGAATACAACAACTACTAGTGAAGTGAGAACACCCCAGATTCCATTTGGCATAAATCCGCCATGTGTCCAAAGATTACTTATGCCTGTAGCTACTCCATGATTTCCTATTCCAAACAACACAATAAATATACCAAAAACGATCATTAAAATGATTGCTGCAACTTTAATAATTGTAAACCAGAATTCAATTTCACCATATGCGCGAACGCTGGCAACATTAATTAATGTAATTACTACTAAAAAGATAGCACTTGAAATCCATATTGCTATGTTTGGGAACCAATAATTAACATAAATGCCGACTACCGATAATTCTGCCATGCTGACAACTATATAATTAAACCAGTAGTTCCAGCCTGCAAAAAATCCTGGGAATTCTCCCCAATATTCATTTGCATAATAACTAAATGAACCAGATACAGGATTATGAACGGACATTTCTCCAAGGCCACGCATTATCAAGTAAATGATAATTCCACCAATAATATAAGCTAGTGAAATTGCTGGCCCAGCCATTTTAATAGTAGTCCCAGAACCGTAGAAAAGTCCTGTTCCGATAGCACCTCCAAGTGCAATCATCTGAATATGTCTATTTTTTAAACTTCTATGTAGTTTGCCTCGATTTAATTCTTTATCAGTGGTACTCATAATATATTCTCCTCAATAAAGTTTATTTGAAAATTTTCATCTTCTCATATATCTAAAATAGAGTAAGACTATTTCCTATTATACTCTAAAAATCTATCTTAAATTCAAAAATAATTTTAGAAAGTATAAATTGAATTATTGACATTTTAGCAGAAAGAATATATAGTTGCATAGGCAATCATTTTAAAGGAGGCAATTTTTTGACGGATTATTATGAATTTTTTCATCAACTTTTAAAACTTTCTAGAAATGTTGTTAGCGACTTCAATAAGAAAAGTAGTGTACATAACCTTCATCATTCTCAGTGGAGAATTATATGCTTTTTAAAAGAAGCTGGTCCTTCTACGCTTGTGGAAATTGCTACTTATTTAAGTGTAGAAAAATCTTCAGTTACTCGGGCTGTATATCGTCTAAGCAAGAGTGAATTCATTAAGGAAGTGTCAGGAAAGGATAAGAGGGAAAGAAGAATCAAACTAAGTGATTTAGGAGAAGAAGCATATGTTTTAGGTTACGCAATTGCAGTGAAATTTGACTGCCATGCTATGAGAGGTATTTCAAAGGAGGAGCTAGAAACTACATTTCAAGTGTTACTAAAGATAAAAGACAATATAAAAAATGAACCTGGAGGAAAAAATGAATAAAACAAAACTATGGTCTAAAGATTTTACAATTATTACGATAACTACATTTTTTGTTTATCTAACTTTTTACTTATTAATGACTACACTTACTGTTTATGCTATTAAACAATTTAGTGCATCGCAAAGCCAAGCTGGACTTGCTTCTAGCATGTTCGTCATTGGTGCACTTTTTTCACGTATTCTAGTAGGAAAATATATTGAAATAATTGGACGTAGGAAATTAATGCTCACAGGCCTCATTTTATTTTTAATCGCGTCTATATCATATTTTACAGCAGATAATTTGAACTTATTATTAGTTGTTCGTTTTGTACATGGAGCAGTTTTTGGTATTGCAGCTACAGCAATGGCAACAGCTATAATGGATATTATGCCTAGTGAACGTCGTGGAGAAGGAACAAGTTACTATTCATTAAGTATAACGCTTGCATCGGCAATTGGACCTTTCTTAGGACTTTATATTACTCAACATGCAAAGTTTGATTCAATATTTGTTGCTTGTACTGCTTTTTCATTAATCAGTATCGTTGTTATTTTATTTGCAAATATTCCTGAAGCAAAATTAACAAAGAAGCAGATTGAAGGTATGAAAGAATTTAAATTGCATGATTTCTTTGAGAAAAAAGCTATTCCTATTTCAATTGTTGCATTTATTATGGGTATAGCTTACTCAGGAATTCTATCTTATATTAATTCATATGCACTTGAAATTAACTTAACACAAGCCGCGAGTTTCTTTTTCCTTGTATACTCTGCAGTTTGTCTCATTTCAAGACCACTTACTGGTGAGCTTCTAGATGGTAAAGGGGATAATACTGTAATGTATCCTTCACTAATATTATTTGTTTTGGGTTTAGGATTAATTAGTCAAGCTAGTAATGGTTTCAGTTTTTTGTTAGCAGGAGCATTAATAGGTCTTGGTTATGGAACTGTCTATACATGTACCCAGGCCATTGCGGTAAAAGTATCGCCTAAACATAGAGTAGGACTTGCTACTTCAACTTTTTTTATAATGATGGATGCAGGAATAGGTGTTGGCCCTTTATTAATAGGAACTATAGTACCTATGGTTGGTTTTCGTGGAATGTATATGACACTCGCTACTATTGTGTTTTTGTCTATCTTTTTGTACTATTTTATACACGGGAAAAAATCATCATTTATACAGCAACATTTAATTGAAAAACAAGAAATAGAGCTATATAATATAGATGAAATAACTTCATAATTAAATCAAAAAAAGGGGGTTATTGTTTTTTATTCAAAAAACAATGACTCCTTTGATATTAAAAAGGTAAATTTAAAAAATAGTGTAAAAAACTTTACATTATCTCAATTTTCTAGGAGCTGTGATATATGAACATAAGAGATTTAGAATATTTTTATTATTTATGTCAAAATAAGAGTTTTACAAAAACTGCAGAAATGCTTTTTGTTTCTCAGCCTTCAATAACAATGTCACTAAATAAGATGGAAAAAGAACTAGGAGAAAAACTTATAATTAGGAATCATTCTAAAGCACAACTTTCATTAACTGAAGCTGGAGAAATTTTTGAGAAACGAGCACATAATGCACTACATGAAATAAGAGAAGCAAAACTTGAAATATCAAGATTAGGTGGTGCAAAAATAAAATTAGGTGTTCCTCCAATTATAGGTGCTTATTTTTTGCCATCATTTATGAAAGAATTAGATGCAAATGGTCTTTTGGAATATATTGAACTGGTTGAGACAGGTTCCACCGTGATGAAAGATTTATTAGCCACTGGTGAAGTTGATATTGCATTAATAGGTTCAAGTACACCTATTAATAATAATGATCTCAATACCACTATTTTAAAAAAAGACCAATTTATGGTTTGTACGAGTAATAATCATCTACTTTCAAATAAACATAAAATCAACTTTAATGAGCTTAAAGATGAGCGTTTTATAGTCTTAGGTGATTCATATATTCATAATAAAATATTAAAAGATCTTTGTTTAAAGAATGGTATTTCAACGAAGAATTTCTATTATACAGCTGAAATACAAACTGCAAAGTCGCTAATAGCTTCTGGAATTGGTATAGGGATAATGATTAATATGGCAGTAGAAAATATGATATCAATAAAAACAATATCTTTAGTTCCTGCTATAAATTTTTATATATCTATTGCTGTAAAAAAAGAACATTATATGACATCAAAAGAAAAAAAGATAATAGAAATCATGCTTACAAAATAAACAATGGTAAGCATGATTATGTGTTCCAAGTAATTTACAGTAAATGCAGCTATATTATAATAAGTTGCATTAGAATATTATTCTTATATAAAATATTGAAACCTCTAACATAATTTAACCCTCCTTCGATACAGATTCCTTAATCTTCTTCAAGTGTTTCATTACATCATTTGCACCACGACCAAAGTAATCATGTAATTTTACATACTCTTTATAAATTGCTTCATAAGCCTTTACATTTTCTGGAATCGGTTTTATTGAGTTTTCTTTAAGTCTTGCCATTTTCTTTGATGCCTCTTGTATAGTATCATATCCAAAAGCTTCCGTGCCAGCAGCAACGGCTGCAAACATTGCGGCTCCAATTGCAGGTGCTTGATGATGCTCTGATATAAACATTTCTTTATTAGTAACATCAGCATAAATTTGATTTAACATTTGATTTCTGTGAGGTAACCCACCACAAACCGTTAAAGTGTCAATTGGAACACCATTTTCTTCAAAAGTATCTATGATCAAACGTTTACCAAATGCTGTAGCTTCGATTAAAGCCCTATATATTTCTTCTGGTTTTGTATCCATATTCATTCCAAGTACTAGACCAGTTAAATCCGTATCTACTAGTATTGAACGATTCCCATTCCACCAATCTAATGCTATTAATCCACTCTCACCAATTTTTAGCTTATTAGCCTTTGCTTCAAGTAACTGGTGAATATTTAAGCCCTTTTTCTCTGCCTCTTTGAAATACCTTTCTGGAACCTGGTTATCAACAAACCATCCAAAAATATCTCCAACTGCATTCTGACCAGATTCATAAGCATAAAATCCTGGTACAGCACCATCTTTAACTACACCACACATACCAGGTACTGGTATTTCTTTTTCTCCAAGTGTGATATCACATGTAGATGTACCCATAATATTAAGCATTGTTCTTGGTTTTACAACTCCAGTTGGTGCAACTGAAACATGAGCATCCACATTTCCAACTCCTACTGCAATTCCTACATTTAAACCGGTAGCCTTAGCTATCTTTTCAAGAAGTCCACCTGCTTTAGTTCCTACAGGATAAAACTTAGTTCCAATTTTCTCCTCTATTACATTTTCCATTAGAGGATTTAGTTCTTTAAAAAATTCATTGCTTGGAAATCCTGTCTCGGCATTCCATATTGCTTTATAACCTGCTGTTGTTGCATTCTTTATTTTATTTCCAGTTAACTGCCAAGTCAACCAATCTGTTGCTTCCATAAAGTCATCCATAGCTGCGTATACCTCAGGTGCTTCTTCAACTATTTGCATAAGTTTTGGAAATAACCATTCTGATGATATTTTACCACCATAATACTTAAGCCATGGTTCACTGCGTTTTGTGGCTATTTCATTTAATCTATCTGCTTGATCTTGCGCTGCATGATGTTTCCAAAGTTTAACCCATGCATGTGGGTTATCATGCCACTTTTTTATATTCATCAAAGGAGTACCATCATTCTTTACAGGAAGTACAGTGCATGATGTAAAATCAATAGCTACACCTATAATATCATCCTTTGAAATTGTTTTCGTTGCCGCGTTAACTGCCTCTTTAACTGTTGCTATAAAACATTCATAATAATCATTTGGATCTTGAAGCGCCCAATTGTTACCTAATTTAATTGTAGTTCCCGGTAAGGTTTCATCAATTACCGCACTTGGGTAATTTTTTACTGCAGATGATACAACTTTTCCATTATCTAAGTTTACAACCACTGCCCTTGAAGACAAAGTTCCGTAGTCAACTCCAACTGTATATTTTGTTGTCATTTTATTGACCTCCCTTTTAGTAATCGCTTTCAATACAAATTATAGTATTTATTCGTACTAATGTCAATACCCATTAATTATTTATACGTACTAATTTAAAATATCATTGTGAATGGCACTATCATCTGCTATAATACTTTATGAAATAAATTATTATAGGAGATATATATGAAACACAAATATGAAGAAGTAATAGATAAAATTATTGATTGGGCAATGACTGAAAAATACAAACCAAATGATAAACTACCAACTGAATCCGAATTAATGTCTCTCTTTAATGTAAGCAGACATACAATAAGAAGAGCTATCAGCGATTTAAATGTTCAGCAATATGTATATAGAATACAAGGTAGCGGCATATATCTTTCTGATTGGAAACAAAGCAGCATTCATTTAAAAAAGAATAAAAATATAGGGGTTCTTACAACTCATATATCAAATTATATATTTCCAGATATAATTCGAGGGATTGAAAGCACTCTATATTCAGAATCTTATTCTCTTTTATTATCATCTACTAGCAACAATATAATGTTTGAAAATAGTAATTTAAAGAATTTGCTTGCACATGAAATCGATGGTCTTATTTTAGAACCAACAAAAAGTGCGTATCAGATCCATAATTTAGAATATTTGAATAATATATTATCTAAAAATATTCCTATTATTATGATTAATGCTTCCTATTATGAAATTAACGTACCCAGTCTTCGGGTTAATGATTTTAATGGTGGCACGATTGCAACTAAGCACTTAATTTCTCTAGGTCACACTAATATAACAGGTATATTTAAAGTTGATGATTCCCAAGGTATTCATAGAATGAATGGGTTTATTACAGAATGTCAAAAAAATGAAATTCCGCCATCGACAAATCAAATTTTAACTTACCTTTCAGAAGAAGTAGAAACAATACTTCCGCAAAGAATAGAACTTCTGCTCAAATCTTACAATCGTCCTACAGGAATATTTTGTTATAATGATGAAATTGCATATATGGTATTAAGTATTGCACATAAATTAAAAATAAGAATTCCAGAAGACCTATCAATTATTGGCTTTGATGATTCGATGCTCTCAAGAATTATGGATCCAAAACTAACCACCATTACACATCCAAAAGAACAAATGGGTAAGGACGCTGCTAATTTAATAATAAAATTAATTAATAATAATAATAAATTTGACGACAGTGATTCTATATTATATCAACCGACTCTTGTTATTCGAGATTCAACAACATCACATTAAAAATAAAACATAACTATAAACCATAAACCACAAGCTATTTTAAGATATTATAGTGGTTTATGGTTTATTTTTGTTTATTTGTACCTATAAATGTTATATTATTATTGACATTTGTACGTATATATATTATCATAATCTTGTAATCGCTTGCAAAACTGATAATAAAAAATAATAAAATGATAAATATAACATATGAGGAGCCATTGGTTCGCTTCAAAAGCTATATAATTTAACACCAATGATGGAAGGTCTAGTAATTTCAAGTATTATGATTGGTGGTGTTGCTGGTGTTGGTATTTCTGGATTTTTAGGTGATTTCATCGGCAGAAAAAAAGTATTAATGTTTGCTGCTGCTTTATTTGGAATATCGGCTCTAGCATCTGCTCTATCACATTCAGTAGAAGCTTTAATTATTGCTCGAATAATTGGAGGTCTAGGTATTGGTATGGCTTCAGCGTTATCCGTAACTTATATTACAGAATGTGCACCACCTGCAATTCGTGGTAGACTTTCTGCCCTCTATCAATTATTCACAATATCAGGAATGTGCCTTACATACTTCATGAACCTATGGATTGTAAATATGGGTAGTGATGCTTGGCTTACAACAACTGGATGGCGCTGGATGCTTGCTTGTGGTATATTCCCATCTTTTGTATTCTTACTAACATTATTTTTCGTTCCAGAAAGTCCACGTTATTTAGTAAAAGCAGGAAAATTAGATCAGGCTGCTGCTGTACTTAATAAAATTAATGGGCCTGTAATTGGAAAACAAGAATTTAATTCCATTTCCAATTCATTAATAGTTGAAAAAAGTTCGTCACTTAAACAACTTTTCAAACCAGGACTTCGTAAAGCTTTAGTAATTGGAATTTTCCTTGCCATCTTTAATCAAGCAGTTGGTATGAATTCAATTACATATTATGGCCCTAAAATTTTTGAAATGATAGGTTTTAAAACTAATTCAAGTTTTCTCGCTACAAGCGTTGTAGGTGTTGTAGACGTTTTAGCTACAATCCTCGCTATGTTCTTAATAGATAAAATTGGGCGTAAGAAGTTAATGTCTATCGGCTCTGCATTAATGGCTATCTTTATGTTATTCATAGGCCTCGCCTTCTATACGCATTACTCAAATGGTATGGTTATTTTATTCTTAATTCTCGGTTTTGTAGCATCATTTTGTATTTCAATGGGTCCAATTCCTTGGATTATGATTACCGAAATATTTCCTAATTATTTAAGAGCAAGAGCAACAGGCATCGCAACTATGTTCCTATGGGGTGCTAACTGGGCAATCGGACAATTTACTCCAATGCTGCTTAGTAGTATTGGTGGTGCATTTACCTTTTGGATATTTTGCGGATTAAATGTTCTTTGCTTTATATTCGTTACAACGTCAGTTCCCGAAACCAAAAACAAATCATTAGAGGAGATTGAAAAATTCTGGATTCCTAAAAACAAGGAAAAAGAGGTTGCTTAAATCTAATTGATTTATTATTACAAAATATAATATTGTCATTAATAATTATCTTAAACCAGTAAATCTTCATAAAATCTACACAACTTATTATTATTATAGACTTAAAAAAATATAGATGAAAGAAGGATGATTATATTGAATATGACACATTATATGGCATTATTAACAAACAACCAGCCTTGGAATTTGATTATTTTTATGGCATTACCAGTTATTATGGCAGAGGCATTGACAATTAGTGAATTTTTTATTATTTTCAATAAAATTAAGCACGGTGGCATTAGAACATTTAATAAAATTGTTGGTATATTTGATGGATTCTACTTTACAGGGATTTTTATATACTTAGTTATAACCGCCGCTATCCCTCTTACACTAAGTGCTGGTTGGCATATCTGGGTGGATGTTGTCGCTGTTGGTTTTTATCTAAGCGGTGTTATTTTCCTCTTACCAATTGCACTAATGGAGCTTGGTATTATTTTTAAGAAAAAAACTTTAGAAGAGAAAATGAAAATTCATTTTCTTCTTATAAGTGGTTTTTTAGTTGTAGCACATATTGCTATGATTTTTGGTATGGTAAATCCTGAAATAATTAATAAGATGCCTGGCATGCCAGGTATGTAGCAAACTCAACCAATATATTCAAATAAACAAAAAACTTCGGTTATATTATCCGAAGTTTTTTCCTTAATTTTCTTTATCCAAACTAAATTTTTCTAAAATACCTCTATTTATTTTCTTCATTCTTATCTAATGTATCATTGATTTTTTTTGCTATCTTCTCTTTAAATTCACCAAATTTTTCTTTAAACTCTCCTGTTTGTGACTGAGCCTTCCCCTTAAGTTCTGTCTCTTCACTGCCAGTAGCCTTTCCAACATTCTCCTTGGTTTTCCCCAAAATCTTATCCTTTGCACTATCAAATTTGTTTTTTAGATCTGTCATTTTACACCTCCATTTTAATTTATTGAACTTTCTTATTCATTCATATCTTTAGGATTTTATTTTTAATCTGTCATAGTATATTATTACAATACCATTACTATTCCAACATTTCAATTTTTTTATCCAATTAAATTGAATATTTTGTATACTTTAATCCATTTATATTTACTATTGCTTAATTTATTTTGTTTCCAACATATACAAAAAAAACAGTTTACCTTAGGGTAAACCATTTTTTTCACTTTAAATATACATTATTTATTAAAAAATAGATTTATATACTTCAAATATTTCTTTAACACTAGTATCTCTTGGATTACCAGGAGTACATGCGTCTGCCATAGCTGACTCAGCAAGTGCACCTAAGTCTTCCTTCTTAACTCCAATTTCTTTCAATGTCTTTGGAATTCCAACGTCTTGTGAAAGTTTCTTTACAGCATCAATAGCTGCCTTTCTATATTCTTCCTGAGACATATTATCTACATTTGGAACTCGCATTGCACGAGCTACTTCTCTATACTTTTCGCCAGTCGATCCTGCATTATATTCCATAACATAAGGTAATATTACTGCATTAGCAATACCATGTGGAGTATCATAAAAAGCGCCAAGTGGATGTGCCATTCCATGAACAAGCCCAAGTCCTACATTACTAAATCCCATACCTGCAACGTATTGGCCAAGTGCCATATCTTCTCTTCCCTTTGGTTCATTTGCTACTGCACTTCTAAGTGATCGTGAAATTATTTCAATAGCCTTTAAATGTAGAGTATCTGTTAATTCCCAAGCACCTTTTGTAATATATCCTTCAATTGCATGAGTTAAAGCATCCATACCAGTAGCAGCTGTTAATCCCTTTGGCATTGATGACATCATCTGCGCATCAACAACTGCTATAACTGGAATATCATGTGGATCTACACATACAAATTTACGTTTTCTTTCTTCATCAGTGATTACATAGTTAATAGTTACTTCTGCTGCAGTTCCAGCTGTTGTTGGTATTGCAATAATAGGCACTGATTTATTTTTAGTTACAGCTGCACCTTCAAGACCTCTTACCTCTGAAAATTCAGGATTGTTTATAATAATTCCTATAGCTTTTGCAGTATCAATAGATGAGCCTCCACCTATAGCCACTAAGTAATCAGCACCAGTTTCTTTAAACTTTGCTATACCACTTTTCACTACACTTATAGTAGGATTGGCTTTTACGCCATCAAAAATATCAAAATCTAAACCACTTTCCCTAAGTAAATCCGTTACCTTGCAAGCTACATTAAATTTTATTAAATCTTTATCAGTTACCACTAATGCTTTTTTAAAACCTCTAGTTTTAACCTCTGCAGCAATATTTCCAATTGCTCCTGCTCCTATGTAGCTTGTCTCATTTAAAACCATTCTGTTTACCATAATAATCAATCTCCTTTTAGAATATATTTTTTAATACATTATCAGCTCATCACCTGCGTCGCTATAATACAACGACTTCAGAAGGTAACTTACATTTCTTCTAAAGTTTTTTATTAAATACAGCGTTTAAAATCCACACAAACAATTAGATTAGTATTTTTCTAAAATGTCGTTAAACTAAATAGTCTTCTGAAATATTAACATTAAAATCTTTTGCTAGATCTCTAAAATTTTGAGCTGTTATTGTTTGCTTCTTTCCACCCATAGATAATACTTTAACTAAGATTTCAGCTGATTTCTCCACTGTATCCATAAGTCCAAAAGTTAAATCTAAAGTTTCTCCAGCGCAAAACATTCCATGATGTGCCCAAATTACAACATCATGTTTTTTCATTAATTTACCTGTTTCTTCTGCAATTGCAGCTCCCCCTGGAACCATCCAAGGAACTATACCTATTCCACCTGGGAATACTACAGGACATTCTGTTGCCATTTCCCACAACTGCCTAGTAAATACTTTGCCATCAAGAGGTAATACAAATGTTAAAGCTATTGCGTTTGTAGTATGTGAATGCATTATAACTCTGTAAGCTCCATTTGTTTCTTCTTTCTTTATTGAATGACTCATTAAATGTGATGTTACTTCACTTGTTGGTCTTGCTCCATTTATTAATCCCCAAACTATTTTATAATTTTCGCCTTTTTTATCAATTTTAATTATTCCTGCGTTTTCTTCTAATGAAATCGTCATATTTCTTATAAATTTTCCGCTTCCAGTTACTAAAAAATATTCATTAGCTAGGTTTTTCACAGTTACTCCAATTGGAGTGTATTCAGCATCTTTATTGATAAATCCTTTAACTGCCGTTACTTCATCCTCGGTTAATCTGTATGATATGTTTCCACCGTTTCTTTCATGCCAACCTTTAAGCCACGCGTCACTCGTAATTTTCTTAAAGTTTTGTATAAATTTCATGTTTTCTATATTCATTTTAATCTCCCACTTTCATCTTTTAATTAAGTATTTGATTTTAATATCCTACGTGCTTAGTTATTCTTAATATGTTTTACAACATCTAACTTCTTAAATTATACTTCATCTTTTTTATAAATACAATCGTTTTCTGTTGTTTTTGTTTGTTTTTTCTTGTTTTTTATTTGTTTTGCTTATTATCTTAAGTCAAAAGTTAAGAGCTACCAAAATAATTTTGATAGCTCTTTAACTTAATGTTTTATAGTTTTTTATTAATATATAATTTCGATGTTATTAGAATGTAATAATTTCAACCACTCTTCGCTCGGCGCCCTATCTGTAATGATATAATCTATATTTTCATAATCAAAAAGTTTTACAAAAGAAGTTTTATCATATTTACTATGATCAATTAATAAAATCACCTTACTAGCTTGCCTTATCATAGTATTTTTAATTTCTGCCTCTTCTTCATTTGAATCTAATATTCCTTTTTTAACATCCATCCCTTTACAACTCACAAAAGCCAAATCTACACTATATTTTCTAATAGTACTTTGTGTTATAGGACCTTGCAGTGATAATGATTTTTGTTTTATTGAGCCACCAGTTGATATAATATTTAGTTCTGATTGGTTAAGTTCACTAAGAACCTCAACTGAGTTTGTTATAACCGTTACATCACTTCTATCTCTAATTAACTTCAAAATCTCAAGTACAGTTGAACTACAATCTGCCATTATCGTACTATCTTCTTTGATAAATTCTATTGCTTTTGAGGCTATGTATACTTTTTCTTCCATATTATTCTTTGATCTTTTATAAAAAGGCATATCCTCATTTGTTATTTGAGCATTTAATATTGCCCCACCATAGCTCCTAGTAACTAAACCTTGTTGCTCTAGTTTTTCTAAGTCTCGCCTTATTGTTTCTTCTGTTACATCAAATTTTTCACTTAGCTTTGAAACATATAGTTTTTTTTCGCTTAAGGCTGTCTGCTTTATTATTTCTAACCTTTCTATTGGTAACATTTTGTTCCTCCTTGCATTAATTTTTGTCACTGAAATAAAAAAAAAGGCATCTAATTGCCCTCTATCTCTTTATATATATTGTGTTGCCACTAAATAATTACAATTATAATATTAACATAAAATAAAATCACACATAAGCTTTACTTAAATATGATTTTTGTATATAATTAGATTTGGATAAAATTATAAGCATATCATATAAACTTTATAAATCAATTTTATTATATCACATATTTTATGTCAATGTCAATGTTTTTATTAAAATAAAGATAGTGTTAACTAACTTATGAAAAAATAATAATTGGGAAAATTAGGATATATACCTCTAATTAGAAATGAAAACATACTTTA
>NZ_CALEVF010000171.1 GCF_937920395.1 uncultured Clostridium sp.
AAAGTTCATTATTAGCTGCCATACGATTCATAGTTTCAAAATTTTGTTCTATAACTGTTTTATTCGATGTTCCTCCATCTAACAAGTCCTCATAAGCACCCCTTTCTATTGATGAAATAATTTCTTTCATAGTAAAACCTGTGCACTCCTCCATATTCAAATCTAAATCATTAAATACCTTCTTAAGTAAAGCTATACCAATCATACAGTTAGCTAGAGAGTTTTTAACTCTGTCATTTTTAATATTATTACTAATCGCTTTTTCAAATATTGCACTATGAATTTCTTTAATTTTTTTCTCTTTCATTTTTAGGGTCTCCTTCAAAAGACTGACTCCAAGTTTATTAAGTAAAATAGAATTTTCCTTTAATTTTTCTAGACTTTTTTTGGTTACATCATCAAAATAAGAAGTTGCAAATATAACTCTAAGGCTCCTTCCAACATTCGCCGTTTCCTCTATGCCTACCTCTCCAGATAAAATTACTGAAGCTCTAGGAATAAAACTTCTATTTTTATTTGAAAACCACTGTAGGTAACGCATTTCGTGTATCACTAGTTTTACCTGAAATAATAAATCTTATATATTGAAGGTCCTCAACTCTTCCTATATAAAAAGTCTTAAAGCTGTTTAGTGCTCTTCTAAAAGATAATACATCATCAAAATCGGAGGTTTTAAATGTCCTCTCACCTATAATACCTTCCTCCGTAATAATCTCACCTATAATTTGAGTATCACCTTCACTTTCAATATAATATTTAGGATTAATAATAAAATTAGAGATATTAATTATCTGCTTTATTAACCAAAGTTATTAATTCTTCAACAGTGCCTCCATTTGATATCCAATCTACTATATCTTCCTTAAGTTTTAAGTCTGGAAGGTTTATTATTTTTATAGATTTGACCTCACTTTTTATAACACTTAGAACATCATTTGCATAAGCTTTACCACTTTCATCATTATCAGGTAGAATTACTATATTAGCGGACTTTAAAGAAGCAACATAATTCGGGCTGTAAGCTGAAAACCCCCTAGCTCCAAAAGCTGTGGTAGTTCCAACTTGTCCTAATTTGAAAATCTCATCCACGCATTTTTCTCCTTCTACAAAGAAAATAGTCTTGTCATTCTTGATGCCCTCTAAAACCTGTGGAAGCTTATAAATAACATGTCTTGTAGCTTTTATACCAAAGCTCCATTCACTATTATCTTTGGTATAGGCCATGAAATCTTTTTTCCTTTTGCCATTATCAAGCCACTCTCGTCTACAGATTTTATATAATATATTGCCAAGTTCATCTTCATAATAATATTTAGCTGTAGTTTCCTTTTCATAATTAGAATTTTGTTTTGGCTTAAAGTCACGTTTTGTAGAAGGCTGCGGGTCCTGTGTTTCAATTTCAACATTATATTTTGCACTTAAAAATTACATAATGTTGTGGAATCCATCTATACCCTCGTTATAGGATGCTGCACTTAAAATATCACCTTTAGCTCCACAGCTAAAACAGCTCCAATACCTGCCGCTGCTTCCTGGAACTATGGCAGCACTTGGATCCTGATCTTTATGGCTATGTGCACTTTTATTAAAACAAGTAAATTTTCTGTTTTTATTCTTATTGCTATGTTCCATTACGTAATCTTTTAGATGATCCTGTATTTCGCTAATACATCTTTGCGTAATTTTATTTCCCATAGATTTTTGAACCCCCTAATTACTTTTGTACGGCTTATTTCTAAGCATTATCTTATTAAAAATATTTTAAATTACATATACTTTTTAACTTTTGTACGGCTTAGATTACTAAGCATTATGATTAGGATAGAATCATTTAAAATAACGAGAATAAGGTAAAAATTACATTTTCAGTAAACATATATGACCTTTTGCCGTAGTTTTGCAAAAAAAATTTAAATTATTACGAAAAATTTCAAGTTATAGTAATATTGCAACTAAATATTAGATATGTAATTAGCTTAGTCCATTGATATATAAGAGGTTATAAGTAATTCGCTTACTACATTACAAATTTATCATGGGGGGTATGCAGTGTAGTAGAGTTTTTAAATTTTAATTCTCACTTGTATAAGAAATTTTTATACTTATATAAATAAGGTATTATTGTTTTTTTGTAATATATATATATATTTATGTTCTAACCTAGATATCTTAAGGGATAACGATGATTACAAGATGTGGTAATAGGTTGGAATAAATTGTAATGGAGGAGTAATTTCTATAAATAGTAACTAATTACAGACAATAAATGTTACTATTAGTAAATAAACACATTATAATTCAGTAGAAAGTTATTTGGATGAGGAGGCTACGTTTAGGTGAGTTCATCGTGGATTGCTATAGGTGTACCATTGTTTGTAGTATTTTTGATTGTTTTACCGCAACAACATAAAATAAAAAAACTGGCAATTCTAAAAAGAAAGAAGAGGAAGGGGTTAATAATTATGACGAACGAGTTAATTAAAAAATACATAGGGAAAAAATGTAGTATATCCACAGGTGATTTTGGTACAAATGCAACTGGAAAAATAATTGATATTAATGAAAACTGGATTGAGGTTGAGACTAAAAAAGGCAAAGAACTTATAAATGCTGAATTTGTACAAAGTATTAAAATAACTCAATAAGAACTTATTAATAATAGATATCCACTGATGGAAAGTTTAAGTATATTGATAATAATTGAAAGTTGGTGGAAATTTAAGAGAAAGCTCTAATGATGTCGTATTATAAGATATATATCTGATAAATCGGTTTCAATTATTTTTATTCCTCTTTATTATGTGGTAATATGTCGATTATGCTGTTATTATAGGAGGAATAAATCAATATGGAAAAAAAGAGATTGAATTGGATAGATATGGCGAAGGGATTCGCAATGATATTAGTTATGTTTGGGCATGGACCCATTTTGTTGCCTATTCAGGCGGAGATATACACATTTCATGT
>NZ_CALEVF010000172.1 GCF_937920395.1 uncultured Clostridium sp.
ATAACTATAAACAATTTTAAAATAAATAGTTGACTTTAACTAGCTGGTCTAAATTTTAAATAATATTAACTTCATAAATTAGCTTAAAATGTATATTGGGACAAAAAAATAACCACGAAAGCTTCATTTCTAAGAAAATGAACCTTCGTGGTACACTATTTAAAATTAAAATGCTTATTTAGAATAATTAAATGTATCTTCGTGATACACTTTAATTATACAAGTAAATTTAATCTAAAACAACTAAATTTATATGCTATATAAATAGATTTACATTTGAGTCTTCAGTTTGGCCTAGGTAATAACCAACCCCACCAATTTTTACTCCATCGATAAGTTCTTCCTTTGTAATTCCCATAACATCCATAGACATTGAACAAGCAACTACTTCCACTCCACTATCAATCGCTGATTTTATCAACTCTTCAAGAGAACTTATATTTTTATTTTTCATTACTGATCGTATCATTTTAGCTCCGATACCCATCATGTTCATTTGAGATAATTTAAGTTTCCTACTTCCTCTTGGCATCATAAATCCAAACATTGAATCTATAAGTCCTTTCTTTACTGATACTTTTTCTGGTTTCCTTATAATATTAAGACCCCAGAAGGTAAATAATATAGTAACTTTGCTACCCATTGCAACGGCTCCATTTGCAATAATAAAGGCTGCAATAGCTTTATCTAAATCCCCACTAAAAACTACCATAGTTTTATTGTTCTTTTCGCATACTTCTGATGGAAAAGATTTATTTACCTTAGTGTTGTTATTGCTTTTTTTTTTAATAAAAGCATATACCATACCTTTTTCTTTTCTTAAATCTAGTAATTCGTTATTTGTTTTAGTACACCAAGCTCTAATATCTTCATAAAAACCAGGATCGCTTGCTGTTACTTTTAGTATTTGGTTTTCATTTAGCTCATCAATACTAGCTTTAACTTGAATTAATGGACCTGGGCAACACAATCCACATGCATCAAGAAGTTTATCATAATTATCATTTTCTACAGCTACTTCATCCTTTATAACTTGAGTATCAGGATCTATTTTCTGACTTGTTATTTTATCAGAGTCCGACACTTTATTGGGCTTAAATTCTGAACTTAAAACTGATTTATATCCTCCAGTTAAGTTTTTAACCTTAAAGTCCTTTTGAGCTAGAATTCTTGCAGCTACGTATCCTCTTAAACCTACCTGACAATATTCAATAATTTCTTTATTTTTGTCAAGTTCGTGGGTTCTTCCCCTGAGATTATCTACTGGAATATTTATAGCACCCTCAATATGTCCATTATCAAATTCTATTTCAGTACGAACATCTAATACTATTGTATTTTCTCTATCATAAGCACTAAACTCATCTGTAGTTAAAACTTCCATTCTTCCAGCTAATACATTTTGTGCAACAAACCCTGCCATATTTACTGGGTCTTTAGCCGATGAGAATGGCGGCGCATATGAAAGCTCAAGCTCCGTTAAATCGTCAACTGTTCCTCCTAATCGTATAACTGTAGCCAGTACATCTATTCTCTTGTCAACTCCATCATAACCAACACCTTGAGCTCCAAGTATTTTACCATCCTCATTAAAAATAAGTTTTAATGTCATAGGAAGCGCAGCTGGATAATAAGAAGCATGACTAACTGGATGAACGACTATAACTTTGTAAGGTATATTAAGTCTAGCTAAAGTTCTTTCATTATTCCCAGTGCTTGCTGCTGTAAGTCCAAAAACCTTTAAAATTGCAGTACCTTGAGTCCCTTTATACGTAGAGTTTAAGCCCGCTATATTATCAGCCGCAATTCTTCCTTGCTTATTTGCAGGTCCAGCGAGCGGAATTGCAGTATTAGTCTTGTTCACAAAATCTATAACTTCTATAGCGTCACCTACTGCAAATACTCCCGGCGCACTAGTTTCCATTTTATCATTTACTAAGATATGACCCTTGGCGCCGAGTTTAATACCAGCTTCTTTTGCAAATTTAGTATCAGGAAATACACCTATTGCGAGTATTATCATATCAGCACTTAATTTTACACCACTATTTAAAGTTATTTCAACACCACTTTCAGTATCTTTAAAAGCTTTCACTCCATCATTTAAAATCATTTCCACACCGTTATCCGAAATTTCTTTTTCAACATTTAGAACAATATCCGTATCAAAAGGAGCCAATATATGAGGTGCTGCTTCTACTAAAGTGACGTTAAGTCCTCTTTCCTTTAAATTTTCCACCATTTCCACGCCAACATATCCACCACCAACAACTAAAGCACTGTTAATCCCCTTAGTGTCTACATATTTTTTTATATTATCAGTGTCTGGTATATTTCTTAAAGTAAATATTCTTTTACTGTTTATACCTTCTATATTAGGTTTAATTGCTTTTGCGCCAGGTGATAATACTAAATAATCATAGCTTTCCTCGTAAGTACCACGAGTCTTACTATTAACTGTTACAACCTTTTTAGTAGTATCAATTGCAACTACTTCACTATTGTTTCTAACATCTATATTAAATCTAGCATTCATACTCTCAGGTGTTTGAACTAAAAGTTTATCTCTATCTTTTATTACTTCACCGATATAATAAGGCAGTCCACAATTTGCAAAAGAAATATATTCATCTCTTTCAAACATAATTATTTCTGCATTTTCATCAAGTCGTCGTAGTCTGGCTGCTGTTGAAGCTCCACCAGCTACGCCACCAACAATTAATATTTTTTTCATCACAAATATTCCTCCTTGTATTCTAGTAATCATTTATTAATTCAATATTAAACATAGAATCTATAACTCCATCTAAACTTTAATTTATATTGTATATTATTTGCTCAAATTACATTTGTATATCTTAATATTACGATATATTAATATAATAACACATGTAAAATAAAAAGCAATAGATATTTCAATTTAATTAAATATTTATTTTCCAGCCGTTAATAAAAAATGATACACGAAAGTTATTCGTGTATCACTATATTTATTATATTTAATTTAAACTCACATTAATATTAAACTTTATTTTTAAAAAGAAACTCAACTAATTCCCGAACCTCATCATTACAAATTCTATAATTGATCTCTAGACCATTTCTTTCGCCTACAATTATTTTTGCCATTCTTAATTTTTGTAAATGTTGAGATAAGGTAGATTGTGGAATACCCAAACAATCTTGCATGTGACTTACATTACATGTTCCTTTTCCGAGTAATCCATTAATAATACAAAGTCTTACTGGATGGGCTAATATCTTAAGCATCTCTGCAATTTCATTATATTCCATATAATCCTTTTCCATAATATTTACCTCTTTCTATATATATTTTCATATTAATATTGTTATATCCATATATTATGATACAAATAATAAATAATATCAATACATTTAAAAAATTTTTTTATTTATATGAAAATCTAATGAAAATTATTGGTAAATACTACTATATAAACAAAAAAAACAACATGTAATTTATTTTAACATATTTATTAATTCGTCTTCAGATATAACAACAATTCCTAGTTCGCGCGCTTTGGTAAGTTTGCTTCCCGCATTTTCTCCTGCTAACACGTAATTTGTTTTTTTAGAAACGGAGCCTGATACCTTTCCGCCATGACTTTCTATCATTTCTGTGGCCTCACTTCTGCCTATTGTAGCTAATGTTCCAGTTACAACGAAAGTTAGTCCATTAAACTTATCATCGCCCTTACTGACTTCCTCTACAGCCATATTAACTCCATAATCTTTAAGTCTGGTTATTACTTCTTTATTTTTATTGTCTTGGAAAAATTTCAATATACATAAGCCACTTATTTCACCTATATCAGAAACATCTTGTAGCTCTTCTAAAGACGTATTTTGTAAGTCTTCAATTGATTTATAATGCTTCATTATACTTTTCGCTGCTACCTTTCCAATATTCGGAATTCCAAGTCCTGTAAGTAGCAGATGTGCTTCATTTCCCTTTGACTTTTCTATAGCCTCTAGTAACTTATCTGTATTTTTTTCTTTTCCAATTATACCCTTCTCAATAAGTTCGCTCCGATGATTAGACAAGGAATATATATCTGCAATGTCTTTGATGTATTTCAATCGAATAAGTTCCTTAACATATGCGCTACCAAAACCTTTTATGTCCATCGCAGTCCTACCTACAAAATTAATGATACGTCTTTCTAATTGAGCCAAACAGTTAGGGTTTATACATTTGATATCAGCAGTATCTTTTACGCGAACAGTAGGTGTTCCACAAACTGGACAAATTTCAGGAATTTTAAATTTATCTAATTCCTCAATACGTTTTTCTTTCACCACAGACTTAATTTTTGGTATAATCTCTCCTGACTTATATACAACAATTATGTCTCCAATCCTTATATCTAAATCATCTATAAAATCTTGATTGTGAAGGATTGCTCTTGACACAGATGTTCCACACAACCGAATCGGTTGAAATATTGCTGTAGGCGTAATTCTACCTGTTCTTCCTACCGATACTTCAATATCAAGTAATTTCGTTTCTTTTTCTTCTGGAGGAAATTTATAAG
>NZ_CALEVF010000173.1 GCF_937920395.1 uncultured Clostridium sp.
GATGAATCAACTATGTTATTAATAAGTTTGGATAATCTATAGCAATTTTGTTTCATTGAGCCAATATATTTAATAATTGAGCTCTTCATTTTGTCTAATGAACCATTACTACAGTATATACTAAATAACTGAACTGCCGCAGACAAAACATTTAGAGGTGTTTTAAGTTCATGGGATATATTAACGATAAATTCTTCCTGGGATTTCAGTGCTTTTTTCATAATTATATTAGAATTTACTTCAGTAGTAATCTCGTTATCTTGTTTTCTTATAAATTCCTTTAATTTTTCAATTTCGTTATTTTGTTCACAAATAACTTTCTTAGCCGATACTATTTCTTCTAACATTCCGTTATTATAAGCATAGTCCTTATTGATTAATGATTTAATAGAAATGATTATCTCTTCTGCCCTAGATACGTATCTCATATTTATAATCCCCCATCCTTATTAATAATTGAACTATAACAATGTTCAGTTTTTAACATTAATTTAATAATGGAAGCCTCAACTGTTCTATTAGCAATACAAAAATTTAGATTGCAACTGGCTACCTCCAAATAAAAGGCCCTATAGCTTTGCGTCCTTACCTTACGATAAGTTTGCTATTGATCGGTAAAAGCTTTCAAAAATCCAATTAATACTAACTAATACCATTAAATATATAATATTTTTCATACAATTACAATATTTTTTTGAAAATATTGTAAACATGACCTTTCCTTAACACATATCTCTGTGAATTGCTCGTAATATATAAAGATTTCTTGGATTTAATCTAAAATAAAAACCATTCCAAATAATAAAGTATTATAACGAATGCTCCTTCAATCTATTTGTATTGCATTTTTACTATTTTAGAATAATTATATATAAAAAAATGAAAAAATGGCAGATAATTTGGTCTTTTTTATTTGAATATGGGGTAGTGCTCGCAAAACGGGGAAAGCATACGTTAAGACAGTTATTACCAAAAGAGCCTTTTGTCAGAATGTTGTGACTTAGAATTAATACTAAATAATTCTAACTTAAAAAAATATATAACACCACTGTAAAGCATTGATATATCTAGGGTTTATACAGCCTAATTATTTACTGAATATTTTTTTGAATATTCCTCTATGATCCTGATCTTTATTCTGCATTTTTTCTTTTATTTCAATTAATTTATTATCAAGATCTTGAAAATGCTCTTCAAGTTGTAGTACATCCTGGTGAGGTTTCTCTTTTAATAACACTTGGCTATTTTCAATTAAATTATGAAGTTCTCCTATCTGTATATCTTTCTGTTTTAATTGATTATCTTTTTCGTTTAATTGATTACTCATAACTTTTAGCTGTAATTTTAAAGTTTCTATAAAATCTTTATTAATGTTTAACTCACTTGAATCACTAGCAACCTCGTCATTGCTAGTATTATTATATTCATCATTATTAATGTCACAAGATGACTTTAATGAATCCTTAATCAACATTAATGTAGTATCATCAATAAAGGCACGCCCTTGTTTCTTAATGATTTTATCAGCAAATTCAGGTAATTTTATTTTTACATAAATTGATTGCATACTAACACTTAATTCCAAACTAGCTTGCTTAACTGTATATAATATTGATAACACCTCATTTTCAGCATTAACAAACTTTATTAAAATTTATTAATGTTCTTATTAATGTTTATTAAATCATTAATATAATTCAACAAATTTACTTAAATACCTTTAAAATTCAAAAAAATTACTTACTAAATGTAAGTATATTTTTAGGAACGATAGCGACAGGATATGTGTGGCAATGGATAAAGGCATTCATATTGCCGTTTCTATTCCATTGCTACACAAACCCTACTTATGAAGGCTTCATTTCCTTATATTCAACCAACTGTTCTTCCCAACTCATACTATCTTCCTCAGCTGACTTATTATCTTTATACTTGCCTAATAATTCATCTTCCAACTTGCCGAAATCATATGCACGTTGCTCATAATTATTAAAAGCACCTTTAGCATAATTTTTCTTTGGTTCTATGTAAACCCCTGGCTTAACCATACTTATCATCCATCCTATAAAATTCGGTATATTTTTGTTTTTACCATCATCATACACTTTCTTAATTATTTCAAGATTATTTTTAGAGCTATCATATATTTTTTTAGCTTCAAGAGCTGTTATTTTACTGTCACTCATTATAGCTATAATTTTTTTAATTGGGCTTTCTTCTTCCATTTCTGTTAATGTTGCAGACACTTCATTTTCAGCCATTGGAACCAATGAATCAATCGTTTTATCTTCTTTAGATTTATTAGAATGAATGTAAAATTTAAGCGAAGTTACTTTGCGCCCTGTTTTTATTTCTTCAAAATCAAAGCTTATATCACTTATTTTTTTTAATTCCTTTTGAGTTTGAATTATAATTTTTCTTTTAAAATCAGCATACAGAGGATATATTACATCAGCGTTTAGTAATTTTCTTAGATCACCCATTTCTATTTCTATATACCCCTGTTTTTTAAATTCATTACACTTTAAAATCTCATATATTCTAGGTGAATACTTGCTTTTCATAGATAAAATATTTGCTAGTTTATATTGTGTAAACATGCTATTTAATTTTAACATATAAGGTTTTAGATATGGACTAAAGGTTAGTTCTACACTCCCAGTCCCTTTTTTATATATTGCACTACTAAGCCATGCAGTTTGAATTAAAGTATCTCCATCATTGATTTCAAATACCTTTTTCATAAGTTCTTTAGTTATTTTAGGTATTTCAGTATATTTAGTTTGAGTTTCAATTCCAAGAAGTTTAATAAAATTAGAAATTTTAAATTTATATGGCTTAAATTGTTCATCAGTTGGTTGTACCATACTAGCCAAAGTAAGTATAACCTTTTGCTCTTCTAAGCTTAAATCATAATTACTGTTCATAATGAAATAGTTTGATTTAGTCACTAGATAATCTTTATCCATAATATCACCCCATAGGAATATATTACTGTTTTAATATGACTATGTCAACAATTAGAACATGTCATATTTGACTACGGAAACGTCATAGTTAACTACGCAAAGGTCATATTAGATTTATTTTTTACTACGCAAAGGTCATAGTTAACTACGGAAACGTCATATTAGATTTTTTGAAACCAGTCATACCAATGCTTAAGAGTCATCCCAAATCATTTAAAACAAAGTACTGTTAATCATTTAAAACAACAACTGTAGTTGTTCACTATATTTATAATAATTTTAGTAAAAACTAAAGCTAATTAATCTTTAGTTAAACTTAACTTAAAACCAACTGGAGCAATGGAAGGGTAGCCCGTAGGAAAGTTCCATTGTGGAAGACGGTAGTAGTTTTTATACTTTAATATAAACCTATAAATACACATCATTATTATGATATAATCGTATTAATGATGAGGTGATAGCATTGGATAATGAACTAAAAGATATGATGGTTAAATTGTTAGAAGGTCAGACAAGGCTTGAAAGTAAAGTAACTAGTATTGATAACAAAGTAACTAGACTTGAAACGGAAGTAAAAAAGAACTCTATAGAGCTTGAGACTATAGGAAAACATATAAATATAATTGTAGAAGTACAAACATCACATAAAGAGCAGTATGAATTTTCATTTAAAAATACGGATGCACTGATTGATGAGAAAACAGACTTAATAGAAACGGCTGTAAAAAATGTTTCTAAAGATGTGAAAGAAGTTATAGAAAGTGTTGAAGTTTTAAAGAATATGACAGGTCGCCATGAGGTAGATATTAATATTTTAAAGCGTAGACCAGTTTAAAGATTAAACATAAATAGGGATATATTCATTTTGAATATATCCCTATTTATGTTTTTTGTATTCATCTCTTATTATATTGCAGCAGGAAAAGTTTAGCAGTATAATAAGAGAATAAGAGAATAAAACCAATCAGAGCGAGATTCGTATTTGTATAGCCATGCTATAAAATACACCTCGCTAGGGTG
>NZ_CALEVF010000174.1 GCF_937920395.1 uncultured Clostridium sp.
CACGGTGGTGTGAGAGGTCGCTAAATAAACTAATTATTTAGCTCCTACTCGATTTAACCTATTTATTAAGAGGCAATAAATTAAGGGACTGTAGAATATTAAATTTATTTATAAATAGGAGTAACTGTATTATAATATAAGTAAATATTCAGATATTATTAGAATAGAATGATTCTATAGGACATTAGAATTTAAGTATATAAAGCAGGAGGATAATTATGGATTACACTATATATTTAGTTGAAGATGAGGAAAATTTAAATAGTATACTTACCTCATATCTACAAAAGGAGGGCTGGAATGTTATATCATTTTTAAAGGGTAAAGATGCACAAGAAGAAATCCATAATACACCACATTTATGGATTTTAGATATTATGCTTCCTGATATAGATGGATACCAGTTGATTAAAGAGATTAAAAATAACAATGAATTAACACCAGTTATATTTATTTCAGCAAGAGATGCAGACTTAGATAAGATAATAGGACTCGAACTGGGATCGGATGATTATTTAGCAAAGCCGTTTTTACCTAGAGAACTTATAATAAGGACAAAAAAATTATTAGAGAGGGTTTACAAAAATGAGGCAAATAACCTAAAAGAAAATAATACAATGCTAGGTTATTATCTAGTAGATGAGGATACTCGCGAAGTAAGTAAAGGGGGACGGGTAATAGAGCTCACCTCAAAGGAATTTGATATGCTTGTCTTTTTTATGGATTACAGAAGTCAGGCATTCTCAAGGGAACAGATTTTAGAAAGAGTTTGGGGTGAAGATTATTTTGGAAATGATAGGGTTGTGGATGATTTACTTCGAAGATTAAGGAAAAAAATGCCTGATTTAAATATTGAAACAATATACGGATATGGGTATAGGTTAGCAAGATAATGTATACTAAAGGTGGTTTTATGAAAAATAAATCATTGTTTTTTCAAATTGGTATTGCATTCGCAGGAGTAATAATTGGGTTAAGTTTGTTATTAGCATTATTTTTCCCTATAATTTTAAGAGAATTTTTTACAAATGAAGTTTATAGTACTATTGAAGGTGCACAAAATAATATTATAAAAAAGAGGTTATATAAGAATTTGGATATAGAATACTCAAATGTAGAAAATAATATGCAAGAGCTTGATATACGGTCAGTTACTCATATTCAAATACCTAAAAAAGTTATTGAAGGTATTGTAAACTTAAAGATAACTAAAATTGCAAAATCATTGAAAGTCGACAGAAAACTTATTGAACAAATAATTAAACAAGGTGAAGTGCAAGATAAATCAAGTGAAAGGTACGTTAAGAAGTTAGGTGATAAAAAAATGTTTTATGTTATTACTAAATATAGTAATGCGAATAAATCAGGATTTTTGTTATCATATATGTGGGATACATACAGAAATAGTCTGCTTAAAACTTTGTTACAAAAATTGTTAATTATCACATTTATAGCAGTAGTTGTTAGCCTAAGTTTAGCATTAACACTTGCAAAGTACATAACATCACCATTAATAAAGCTTGAGAAAAATGTTAAAAAAATATCTGAAAAAAAATGGGATGAAGCTATTGTATCTGATAGGCAAGATGAAATTGGAAGCTTGGCTAAATCTATCGAAAATATGAGAAAAGAACTTATTAAGAGAGATGAGAGTCAACAATGGATGCTCCAAAATATATCTCACGAATTAAAAACTCCTGTTATGGTAATTAGAAGTTATTCAGAAGCAGTAGGGGATGGTATATTCCCTAAAGGAGACTTGAAAAGTAGTATGGGAATAATTAGTAGTGAGGCAGAAAGATTAGAAAAACGTATAAAAGACTTATTATATCTATCTAAATTAGAATATTTATCAAAACATCAAGCAACCTATGGAAAGATTGATATAAAAGAAATAGTTGAGGATGTTGTAGGTAAACTCAAATTTGCACATAAAAATCTAAATTGGAATATAAATATTCCTAATATAGAATTTAAAGGAATTAAACAACAATGGATTGTTGTGATTGAAAATATTTTGGATAACCAAATAAGATATGCAAGCAAAGAGATAAATATATCTATTGAACAAAAGGAAAAGTTTACTTTTATTTGTATTCATAATGATGGAGAAAAAATTCCAAAAGAAGATATTGCAAAAGTATTTAATAAATTTGAAAAAGGGAAAGCAGGGAAATTTGGACTAGGCATGGCTATAGTTAAATATATAGTTGAATATCATAATGGAGAAATTTATGCTGTAAATGAAAATGAGGGGGTATCTTTTTATATAAAAATACCTGTATAATACTGAGAATTTTCATTATATTTGTATGTATGAATTGTGATTAGATGTATAATATTATTATTGAGTATCTTAGTTGTTTCTGAAATGAAAAAAATGGATTTAGAGGAAGTGATATAATATGCCTTTTAATGTATACAATAAAAAAAGAGAATATTTAGGGTTCATTCAATCTGCATATCCGCAATATACTAATGTGTTTATGGTTGCGTGTACAGATATTAAACTTACAGAAAATGATTTTAATATAAATAAGGTGAAATCTGAATTAGCAAGTTTCTTGGGGTGTAAAAGTATTTTAGGAAAGATTAATGAGCAAAGATTAAATAAAAGTATAGAAAATATAATAATTAAAGAATTTAAAAAATTCAAAGATAATACCTATGAAGAATTATTAAAACTGGTATATCTTAGAATGCTACGTTCTGAAGAAAACTTTTATTATAAAAAAGTAGATAACACACAAATAAATGCGTATATTTTGGTAGATCTTAGTAGTGTTATCATTGAAAATGGTTCTATAATTATAGATGAGGAGATAGATTATATTTGCAATGAAAAGATAGGTAATCTAATTCCAATTGTTGCAAAGATAACAGATTATCCTATAATACAAATTGACAGTCTAATGTCAGGACAGGGATTGTTGTTAGGTGCTGATCTTGCTGATTTGGTAGGAAGAACCCATATTCATAGGACAAAATTAAAAATAAAATCTGGTAATTTTGTTTATGAACTTAATTTACCTGTGGAGTTATATATAAAAATTGGTGATATAATCGAAATATATGTAAATAACAGAGTTGTTAAAAGAATATTTTGTGATGGTATAATATATGAATTTTAACGACCCAGGAGATGATTTAATGCTCTTAGAATTAAAAAGGATTTCGATTGGAGATATGAATATGTATATTAATGAAACAAAATTAAAAGTAAGATATGTAGAGACAGATCAAATGGGAATTGTTCATCATTCAAAGTATTACGTTTATTTCGAAGTAGGTAGAACAGAATTTATAACAGCAATAGGAATGACATATAAAGAAATGGAAAAAAACAATATTATGTTGCCTGTAGTGGAAAGCTCGTGTAAGTACATAGAAGGGGCAAAATATGAGGATATAATTATTATCCAAACATTTATGAAAGAGCTAAATGGTGTCAAGGTAATATTTAATTATAATGTGGTCCGAGAAGAGGATGGAAAGATTTTGGCTAAAGGTAGTACAACACATGCTTTTGTTAACGAAAAATTTAGAGTGGTAAATATTAAAAAAGTTAATGCCAATATGTGGAGCAAACTTAAAAAACTATTTGAACAATAGTTTTATTGTTATATCATTTTATAAAAAGTATATACTGCTAGAAATACGTTCATTTCACCAATTAATTCTAGAATTACTTAGCTATGTGAAAGCATTCAAGCAATATATCCTTTTATAATAGGAAAATACAAGAAAAACTTTTACTATATGTAATTATTTAGCAAGATTCGTAAAATAATGTTTAGGTATAAAACCTTTCTTTATACCTTCTGTAACAAGTAAATATGTTGCAGTAGTATCAAATCTAGCATCATGGAAATTTGCAGCATCTCCGAAATACTTATTGCTTTTTGAGTTTATTTGATCTTCATTTAAGTCAAGAAATTTAATGGCTTCTGCTAACTTTGGATTTTTATACCCTCCACGTGAAGTAAAAAGTTTACATATATCCTTATAATACTTCATGGTGCAAAATGTATGTTTAGGTGTTAGAGTATGACCACAATTTTCAAGTTCATGAGTTAAAAATTTTATATCAAAATTAACATTGTGCCCTATAAGAATGTCTGCATTTATAAAATCCTCAATAAAACCTTCATATGAATCTTCGAAAGTTTTGCCTTCGCTTAATGTAAATAAAGTATCTACGCTAAAACCATGTACATCCTCTGCTGATGGTTCTACATAATCTACAGTAAAAAATATATTTTTACCTATTGTTTTTGTAGGGTTATATTCAGTGTCAACAAGTATATAGCTAAGTTGACATATGTTACCTGGTCTTATACCAGTAGTTTCTGTATCAAAAAAAATCATTCTCATTAAGTGAGCCCTCCCATATTTCTTTTCGCAAAATAAAATAATAATGTTATACCAATTATAACATAGATTTTATATCTTTATATATTGTAGAATATTGTATATACTATAAATAAAATCCTCTTTAAATAAACATACGGTTAGGTGAAATGGAGTAAATATATGATTGAATTATTAAAAAGTCTTGTCAATAATTTAGGGTATGTGGTTCTTATTGCTTTTTTAGTTTCTAGAATAGGAAGTTTTAAGAGAATTGTGCAAAAGGATAAATTTAAAAAAAGAGATTTATTTATGCTGGCAATCATTTTCGGAGCATTTGGAATTGTGGGAACATATATGGGGACAGATATAAATGGTGCTACTGCTAATACTAGAATTATTGGAGTAATGGCAGGTGGAATATTATGTGGTCCTTATATAGGGATATTCGCAGGAATTATAGCTGGATTACATAGATTAATGATAGATAATGGTGGAATTACATCAATACCATGTGCGATAACCACTATAATTTCAGGAATGATCGCAAGTCTTATATATATAAAATCAAGTGAAAATAACAAGTGGATATACGGATTAATTGCTGCTCTTCTAATAGAAGTTTTAGAAATGAGTTTAATACTTTTAATGGCAAGGCCCTTTAAGAGTGCATTAACTATTGTAAAAAGTATATACTTTCCTATGAGTTTTACTAATGCAATCGGCATTGCAATTTTAATAATAATAATTCAAAAAATAAACAAGGAAAAGGAAGAGGATGCAGCAAGGCAAGCACAAATTGCTTTAGAAATAGCTAACAAAACATTGCCGTATTTTAGAAATATGAATGAAAATTCATTGGAAGAGATATGCGGAATAATAAAAAATTCCATTCATTCAGATGCTGTAGCTATAACAAATAATGAGTACATATTAGCTCATGTTGGTGCGGGATCTGATCATCATATAAAAGGTCAGAGAATTGTAACAAATGCCACAAAAAAAGTTATTAAAGATGGAAACTTAATTTCTTTAACCAATGCAAAGCAGATAGAGTGTCATAACTTAACTTGTAATTTAAAATCTGTAATTATTGCTCCTTTAAAAGAAGGAGAGGAAATGATAGGTACATTAAAAATATATTATTGCACAGAGGATTCGATTTCTTTTAGAAATATAAATTTAGCAGTAGGATTGTCTCAACTTATTTCTACTCAGCTAGAGATAAGTAAACTTGAAGAATTAAAGCATATGGCAAATAAGGCTGAAATAAAAGCTCTTCAAGCTCAGATAAGTCCACATTTCTTATTTAATGCACTAAATACTATAATTTCATTTATTAGAATCAATCCTAATCGCGCAAGAGAGTTAATTATAAATTTATCCACTTACTTAAGGTATAATTTAGAAGTTGGTGAAAATCACGTAGACATATACAGTGAACTTGAGCAGGTAAAAGCATATATAGAGATAGAGAAAGCAAGGTTCGGGGAAAAACTCCATATAGTTTATAAGATTGAAGAAAATTTAGATGTTAAAATTCCAAGTCTTATTATTCAACCTATAGTTGAGAATGCTATAAAACATGGTATTTTAAAAGGTAAGGGTTACGGTAATGTTATAATTGAAATTAAGAAAGTTGCAAACGAGGAAATTATGATAATAATTGAAGACGATGGAGTAGGGATTTCTAATGATATTATAGAGAAGGTATATCAGGGCACAATGGAAGGTAATAAGATAGGTATCTCTAATGTTCATAATAGGCTAAAGCATATTTATGGGGAAGGATTAAAAATAGAAAGACTATCTAGTGGCACTAGAATTAAGTTTAAGGTGAGAAGAATAGGGGAGTGGATTATGTGAATTGTATTATAGTTGATGATGAATACCCATCAAGGGAGGAATTGAAATATTTTATAAACAATTTTAGTAATATTAAAATAATAGATGAATTTGATGATTCGGTTATTGCACTAGAATATATTGAGGCAAATAATCCAGATGTTATTTTTCTCGATATTAGTATGCCTAAACTAGATGGAATAGCATTAGGTAAAATTATTAATAATTTTCCAAAACACTCTCGTATCATTTTTATTACTGCACATAAAAAATATGCTGTAGATGCATTTGAAATCCATGCATATGATTACATATTAAAACCATACTCAGAAGAACGTATAATTAATACATTAAAAAACATTGAAAAAGTTCCGGATATAAAGAATGGTAATAATAAAATAACTCTTTGGAAAAGTAAAAAGATGATGGTAGTAAAAATAATTGATATTTCTTATTGTGAAGCTCGCGAAAGGGAAACATTAATATATATTAATGGATTGAAGTATAGTGTGAATTGTAGTATTTCAGAGTTTTATAAAAGACTTCCAAAAGAATTCTTTTTTAGGAGCCATAGATCATACATTATAAATTGTGATAAAATAACAGAGATAATTCCATGGTTTAACAATACATTTATGGTAAAGATGTTAGGTGAAAAGGTGGATATACCTGTAAGTAGAAGTAATATAATTGAGTTTAAAAAAATAATGGGTATATAAAAGCACTTCATGTGCTTTATTTGTTCTTTCATGTATGAAACCGTATACAAAATTAAAAATGGTTGTATAATTTAATTAGTAAATAACATATTAATTAAATTTATAAATAACAAGGAGGGGTTTAAATGGTATCATTTCTTTTATCAATTATAGCTCTTATAGTAGGTTATTTTATTTATGGTACAATTGTAGAAAAAGCATTTGGGGCAGATGAAAAGATTAAAACTCCAGCTATTAGGCTAGCAGATGGAGTAGATTTTGTTGAGATGCCTGGTTGGAAGATTTTCTTAATCCAATTTCTTAATATTGCAGGACTTGGTCCTATATTTGGTGCTATTGCAGGTGCAATGTGGGGACCTGCTGCATTTTTGTGGATTGTATTTGGATGTATTTTTGCAGGAGGAGTTCATGATTACTTTTCAGGGATGTTATCAGTAAGGCACGATGGTGCAAGTATCCCTGAGGTTGTAGGGAAGTATCTAGGTAAAGGTTTTAAAAACTTTATGAGAGTTTTTTCAGTAATAGTTTTAATACTAGTAGGAGTGGTTTTTGTAACTGGACCAGCGGGTATATTAAAAGGTTTAACAGGAATAAATTTTGAAATATTAGTTTATATAATATTTGCATATTATATAATGGCAACAATGCTTCCGATAGATAAGATTATTGGAAAAATATATCCTGTTTTTGGTTTTTGTTTGTTATTTATGGCAATTGGGCTTGCTGGAGCCATGATTTGGGGAGGATTACCTATTCCAGAAGTAACAATATCTAACTTGGTTAATATGCATTCGAGTCCAGGCAAAAATCCAATGTTTCCAATGTTATTTATAACTATTGCCTGTGGAGCTATTTCGGGGTTTCATGCAACCCAATCACCTTTAATGGCAAGATGTATATCTAGTGAAAAACAAGGTAAAAAAATATTTTATGGTGCTATGATAGTAGAAGGTATAGTTGCATTAATTTGGGCAGCTGTAGCAATGAGTTTCTTTGGAGGTGTTCCTCAGCTAAATGCTACTATGGCAATATCAGGTCATACTGCAGCCTGGGTTGTAAATGAATCTTCAATCGGTTTACTTGGAAAAGTTGGCGGAGTTTTGGCTATACTTGGAGTTGTAGCTTGCCCTATAACATCTGGTGATACAGCATTTAGAAGTGCAAGATTAACTATAGCTGATGCATTTAAATTTAATCAAGGTCCTATTAAAAATAGATTTATGATTAGTATTCCACTATTTGTAGTTGGCTTCATATTAACTAGGTTAGATTTTGCAATAATATGGAGATATTTTGGCTGGTCTAACCAAACTTTGGCTACTATAGTATTATGGACGGCAGGTATGTATATGGTAAGCATAGGCAAAAAACATTGGATTGCAACTATGCCGGCAACATTTATGACAGCTGTATGTACCTCATATATTTTAATTGCTCCAGAGGGTTTTAAGTTATCTCAAAGTATTTCATACTCTGCAGGTATTATTGGAGCAATTGCAGCAATGGTAATATTCTTAATTGCAGCAAAAAAAGTTGGAGAAAAAAGTAGTGTTAACATGTAAATATTTATTTAGAAGTTATTTCATAATAGATTGTGCTAGTTAAATAGTAGCAGATAAAGTTTTTAAAAATAAATTATAAAAACGAAAAAACTGATTAGAAGTTAAAACTTCCAATCAGTTTTTATTTTAAATTATAGTATTTGAAACCTTGATATTATTTTTTGTGTTCTACAAGGTCAATTGCTCCAAGTACTATGTGAGCTAGTCCAAATCCTACAACACCAGCCTCTATCATAGGAAGCATATTTTTCTTTTTCATGTTGTTCTTTGAAAATGATGCACCAGCAACACTTACAACTGTACCTAAAATTGTTGGAATTAATCCTTCACGCATATTAAAATACCTCCTTTAATAACATAATAATATCTTTTGCTAAAAAGGTATTATTAATACTATGAAATATAAAGGGGATATGTTAGGTTTAATTAATTATGTATTAATTTGCTGTAGCTTTTATTTTTATTTAGTGTTTTACTAAAATGTTTTCCTATTTTACTGTAAGTGCTATGCAAATCAGAATTTTTAATCTTTTTATTTTCATCACCATGAACATTATTTTCGGCTTTATTTAAACTTTTATGTTCTGTAATGGATGATTCATTAGTGGTTGGATTTTTATTTGCGATTTTAATATCACTTTTGGTTTTGAAATATTTTTTTGTTGTATTGTTGGTGTTAGCTTTTAACGTAGTTTTAATTTTAGAAAATTTATTTTCAATTACATTTATTTTTGATTTGTTGTTTGTAATTTCTCTTTTATAATTACCTCTATTTAAAGTTGAAGTATTCATTTTTTTATTTAACATTGAAGCATTTATATTTTTGTTATTAACTGTAATATCAATGTTCTTAGTATTGACTGGAGATAGATTAATTTTTACATTTAAATTATTGTTATCTATAGTATTTTCAAAGTTTGAAATATCTATAGAAATATATTTGTTACTTTTAATGTCAAGGGTAATAACTTTTTTGTTGTTTACATATTTTTCGGTTATAAAGTTTTCAGTTTTAGCTTCTTTAACTAATAGATTAAGACCAGTATCGACAGATTTATTTCTTAATTTAATATTGTTAAGTATTAGAGCACCATCAGAGTTCAGTGGTTTAGAACTAATGATTTTATTCCATTTGTTAGCATTAATAGAAACGGAAGGGTTAATATTAATAACTATTGTTGAAACGGTGGTATAGTAAGAATGCGCGTAAGCACTACAAACAAGCACAAATATTATTGAAGCAACACTTATAACATACTTATAAAGAAATGAATTTTTCTTATATAATTCTCCAGTATAAATTCCACCTATATTAGGCGGCTGTTTGCTTACTTTTATATATAAAAATTCTCCACTGGAAGTCATAATACCAGCTTTTTTATTAATGATATTTATCACAATACCTGTTTTAATCATTTAAGTCACCCTCTTTTATATCAAGATAGGATTTCAAATACACATATTCTGGATTAGTAATTATAAGTATTAAAGAAATTATATATATACGCCATTTTTCTATTAATTTTCTGTTTGAGGCAGTTAGTATTATTATTTCTTTAGTTGGCAGTCTTCTTTTGGTCCTTAAATGTCTTAATATAGATGCTTCCCTAGATGACAAAAATGCAACATTCAATAAATTATTTCTTGTATCCTTGTGAGAGGGGGATAAATTAATTAGTGAATGAAAATTAATTTTATATTTTAATAATTCATTAGTAAATAAGTTTATCTCATCGACTCTAAATTCATTCTCTATTTGAATTTCAAAATTATTAATTGAATTTTTTTCATCTACATAATCTATATTAAATTCATAATTAGAAAACATTAGATTAGGGCGTGCATTATTTTTTCTAAAAAAATCTATTAAGGAATTTTTAATTATAACTTTGCAAAAACTATAAAAATTTCCTTTTCTTTTATCATAATTGTCACAAGCTATATTAAAAGAAGTAAGTGCGACACTAAGTTCTTCATCATTTTCCCAGTTTAAATGTCTTTTACATATGTTACTTGTAGTTGAATAAATAAAACCTTTATTATTTGTAATAAAATTATTGCGATTTTCAATAAATAAATCATCTATATTAAAACTTTGTTCTTCATCTAACCCCAAGACTATTTTTTTATTTTTATGAAAAATAAGTTTTAAGTTCATTTTTACACTCCTTATACTTTGTATACGTAAATACTAATAATTTTTAGAGGGTAAGAAAAATAATTATCATTTTTATAGAAAAATAAGCTTAAATTTAAGTAAAGTGGAAAAACCCTCTAATAAATCATATCATGTAACGTATATAAAGTGAAATTTAAAATATGGAACAATGATTATTATCTATATAACAAGGACATGAGGAGGAATTAACATGAAGAGGGTAGCTATTTTAGTTGCAGCAATAGCATTTACAATAAGTGTAAATACACAGGCATTTGCAATAGGCGTTGAAAATTCTAATAACATAAGTAATGAAACAAACATAAATGAGGTTGTAAATAAGGAAACAGAAATAATGGCAGATAGTATTTTGTATTTTATTGACAGAGGATTAGATAATTTAAAATTATTTTTAAAATTTGATAATATTAAGAAGACACAAATAATTTTACAAATTGAAGATGAAAAATTAGCTGAATATGACGATATGACAGTGAAAGAAAAATATTACTTGGCAAACGATATGATTAGAGAATTAGGAAAGTTAAATGATAAATTAGATGGTAACGAACATGAGACAAATGAAACTCAAATAGTTAAAAGGAAAGTAATAGCTAATAAGGTAGAAAAAACGCAACTGTTAAATGACGCAAAACAAGAATATCAATTAGTAAAAATTAGTTTAGAGCAAGCTAAAAAATCTGGTGATGCGGTGGCTATAAAAGTGGCTGAAGAATTATTAAAAGAAAAACAAAGCTTATCTAAAGTTGATATAGAAGGCGACAAAACTGTTAATTCAACAAAGAAAAGATAGAATATAAATCTGTTAGGGTGATAAATAAAGTAGAATAAAAATTAAATTCTAGGTAAAAATAAAGTATTGTAATGAAATATTACAATACTTTATTTTAATTTTTGAGTAGAAAAAGAGTATATAGGTTTTTAAAATAAAATTATGGAGGGAAAAGTTATGGCTAAAAAAGGAATGAGTAGACCTATGCCACCAGAGGTTCAAGGAAAAGGTGATAAAAATAAAAAAATGAAAAGAAATGATGCGAAAAATGTCCCAGTAGTAGGTAAATAAAGAAAATATGAAGGGGCTACTTATTTATAGTTAGCTTTTTATTAGAAATTAATTAAACACCACACCCAGGTTTTCCAAGGCGTGGTGTTTAATTAATATTAGGATTTTAATTTTTTTAAATTAAAGTTTATTCGTATAAACCAAACCCAGTAATAACTAAAATATCCCAATCTGTTTTTTCGTCTTTAACCCAATTGTATTCAATACAAAGTTCCTTTAACCATGCATTAAGACCATTGCTTTTTTTAGATACATTTGGAGATTGTCTTCCGAAATTTTGTTTTATAACTTCAAGTAATTCTTGTTGCTCTTCTTGGCCTATTTCCTTATCAAGTCTGTCTTCTATAAAGTCACAACACATTTCATAACATTTCTTATCATCAACATACAAATCATCAGCGATTAACTGCCTTTTTTTATTCATAGTATTCTGAACGGTATTAATTTCTTCAGAATTTGTTAAGTATTTCTTAGCTATGTTCATAGCAGCAATTTCATTATCTATTTTAATTATTGCTCTTTCCAATTTTGCATTTCTCATTTTAATCTTCTCACTTTACATTTTTTATTTAGTCATTATTCATATCATCTTAAAATTTTGCAGAAAAAAGTTACAACTTATTCTAAGGATGACTACAGCCTAATTTTAGGATAACTAATGACAATAGGTTAATTATATCATAAATTTGCTATGTTCGGAAAGGAAGTTAGTATATACATACCTACAAATCAGCAATTATTATTAACCAAAATATATCTTATGAAAATATCTAGGTAAACCAGAATTGTCATGGAATATATAAATGGAAATTTATCTTTATATGGTGTAAAATTAGATTAATATAGTAAACGAATAACTTTTTAAATTTGAGATTATATCAAATTTATAGAAAAAACTAAAGTAAGATTTTAGGATTATATGAGGAGTGTCTGTATGAACATTAGAAAAGAATATCTAAAAAATGTAAAAAGAATTGTAGTGAAAGTTGGAACTTCAACATTAACTCATTCTACGGGTTTGTTAAATTACAAACATATTGAAAGTCTTATAAGACAACTGGCAGATGTTCATAATCAAGGAATTGAGGTAGTACTTGTAACTTCTGGTGCAATAGGAGCAGGGATGGGAAAGCTAGGACTTAGTAAAAGACCGGAAACAATACCAGAAAAGCAGGCAGCTGCAGCTGTTGGTCAAGGTATTTTAATCCACATGTACGAGAAGTTTTTTTCAGAGTATGGGAAAACAACAGCGCAAATTCTTTTGACAAAAGAGGATTTCGGTGATAAATCAAGACATTTAAATGCTCATAATACATTTTTGATGTTACTTTCACAAGGGGTTATTCCAGTAGTAAATGAAAATGATGCTGTAATCGTTGATGAAATAATGGTTGGAGACAATGATACACTGTCTGCTATGGTTACAAATCTAATAGGCGCAGAATTACTTATAATACTATCTGATATTGATGGATTATACGATTCAAACCCTAGGGTGAATCCTGATGCAAAAATAATCTATAATGTACATAATATTACTGATGAAATTAAGCAATCAGCGCAGGGAGCAGGAACGGAGCTTGGAACTGGTGGTATGGCAACTAAGATTAATGCTGCAGAAATTGTAGTAGCTGCAAATGCTGCTATGATTATAGCAGAAGGCTCGACACCTAATGTTATTACTGATATTTTAGAAGGGATTGAAATAGGTACATTATTTAAAGGCAATACTAGGATTGTGAACAACAAGTAAAGCGAATTCCTAAAGTTTATAAATAAAAATTAGTAATGGTGATTAGGTATATAAGTACAAAAGGGAGGGTATGTAATGGATTTTGATAACTATATTATAAATATAGGTAGAAAAGCAAAAGCTGCGTCTAGGATTATGGTTACGGTTAGTACCACTATGAAAAATAATGCACTTTTGAATATGGCGCAGGCTCTAATAGATAACAAAGAAACTATAATCGAAGCTAATAATAAGGATATGAAAGCTGGAAAGAAAAAAAATTTATCTACTGCAATGCTTGATAGGTTAATGATTAATCAGGAGAGAATTGAAAAAATGGCTGAGGGACTTAGAAATGTATCAACTTTGCCAGATCCAATTGGCGAAGGAATAAAAAGATGGAAAAGACCCAATGATTTAGATATTTCAATGGTAAGGGTTCCACTTGGGGTTATAGGTATGATTTATGAGTCAAGACCAAACGTAACTGTAGATGCAGCAGCGTTATGTATAAAAGCAGGAAATGCAATAATACTAAGAGGTGGGTCAGAAGCTATAAATACTAATATGGCCTTAGCTAATGTTATTATTAAAGCAGCAACGATAGCAGGACTACCAGAAGGGTGTATTCAACTTATTGAGATGGTGGATAGGCAATTAGTAAATAAATTAGTAAAACTTAATGATTATGTAGATGTAATTATTCCAAGAGGTGGAAAGGGCCTTAAAAAGGCTATTATAGAAAATGCAACAGTACCAGTAATTGAAACAGGATCAGGTCTTTGTCACATATATGTGGATGCAGATGCTGATTTAAAAATGGCACAGGAGATAATAGTTAATGCCAAAACTCAAAGGCCTGGGGTATGTAACGCAGTAGAAACTGTACTTGTTCATAAGGATATTGCTAGCGAGTTTTTACCAAAACTTTCACAAAGACTTATTAAATTAGGTGTAGAAATAAGAATGTGTGATAAGGGACTGAAAATTATAAAAAGTGCAAAGGCTGCAGTAGAGGAAGATTGGGCTACTGAGTATTTAGATTTAATACTTTCAATAAAGGTGGTTTCAACAATTGATGATGCAATAGATCATATTTTTAAATATGGAACAAAACATTCTGAGGCTATAATAACTAATAATTATACGAATTCGCAGAAATTTTTAAGGGAAGTTGATGCTTCTTGTGTTTATGTGAATGCTTCTACAA
>NZ_CALEVF010000175.1 GCF_937920395.1 uncultured Clostridium sp.
ATCATAAAAAGGTTGAAATTAAAAAATGCGACAACTATGTTGACAAATTCCGGTACTGCATAGAACAATTTCTGTTATTACAGGAGTTGTATTGGTATTTACAAGTTATAGACTTTACAAAAGGATGACAATGGCATGGGTAATTTCAATATGTATGCTGTCTGTTTCAATGTTAATGCATATAATTAACTTACACAGTTTATTTAATCCTGCTATTATTGTTGAATTTATTGTGATCATTATTTTGTCTTTTAATTATAAAAAATTTAAGAGAGCGTCTGATCCAATAAGGCTAAGGAAAAGTATGTTTCTTTGTTTTATAGTTATATTTTTAATTATTATTAATATGTGGTTTGTAGCTTATGAAGTAAATATTAGATTTTTAACAGTAAACATATTGGGCTATACTGTTTTGCGTACTTTGAGAATGCTATTTTTATCTGATTTTTCTACTTTAGGACAGTTATCAACAAGGGAACTGGTCTTTATAAAGACTGAAATAGCGATAAACTGGACGGGGATTTTAGCTGCAATTTTTCTTATTTTAAAACCACTTGTTTATCAGCCTTTTGTAACTGCATTTGACAAAGAGAAGGTAAGAAAATTGCTTTACAAATACGGCGAAAATTCTCTTTCATATGTTGCACTTGAAGATGATAAAAGATATTATTTTGGGCATATTGTTGAAGGTGTTATAGTCTACACAATAGCTACAGGCGTTGCAGTATGTGCAGGAGATCCAATATGTGATGAGCTTGACATGCCTTTACTTATAACGGAATTTATAACGTATTCCAAACAAAATGATTTTGATATATGTTTTTGCCATACACTAGAAAAGCATATCCCAGTATATACTTTTCTTGGGTTTGGTAAAACAAAGTGTGGTGAAGAAGCTATGTTTGATCTTGAGACATATAACTTAGAGGGAGGTAAGGTAGCTAAAATAAGAAATGCTATAAATCATGCTTCTACTTTAGGTATTACGATATCAGAATATAAGCCACTAGAGAAAAGAGATAAATTAATTGAACAGCAAATTAATGATGTTTCAGATGAATGGCTTAAAGATAAAAGCAGTAGTGAATTGTCTTTTATGTTGGGAACAATATCACTTGATAATCCTATGGGCAGAAGATATTTTGTAGCTTACAATAATAAAAAAAGTATGCTTGGGTTTATTGTATTTTCTCCTTTTGCTGGAGGAAAGGGTTATTTAGCAGATATTACGAGGCGAAGGAATGATGCTCCTATTGGGGTCATGGAAAAAATTACAGTTGAGGCTTTTAGTAAGATGAAACTAGAGGGAGTAAAGTGGGGTACATTAGGTTTGGCACCACTTGTGAATGCTACAGATGAGGCTGGAGTAACTGGTAAATTATTTGAATTTATATATGAAAAACTTAATAGTTTTTATGGATTTAAAGGTTTATACCATTATAAGAAAAAATACAATCCTACAGTTTGGGAAAATAGGTATATAGTATATTATCCTAAATTGTTTACACCTAAAATTGCATACTCAATAATAAAAGCTCAAAATCCGAAAGGGGTAAGTGATTTTATTCTTGTACAACTCAAATCTATTTTAATGGATAGTGAGCAAAGAGGTTGGAGAGGTTGGGTACATGTTAATGAGGCTATCGATAAATACTACAAAAAAAACAAAAAGTTAAAATGAAAGGAGGATTAAATTATGGGGTTACATGCAATTCTAGGCGGTTGGGTATATTAAAATCTATTAAAAAAAGCCCACTATAATTTTTATTATATTGGGTTCTTTTTCATATTTTTGTTTTTAATTTAATTTAAAACGAACTATATTATGACGCAATGCATCTATAATTGTTATTGCTGATCAATTTTTTAAGTATATATAGTATTAATGAAGTATAATATGATTCTGGACCATCATCAAAGGTTAAGACTATAGTTTTATAAGGAAAAATGCGTATAAAATATAATTTCAAAATACGAAAAACCATATTGGAGGATGAAAATGAAACTTACGAAGGAACTTCAAGATTACTATAATTATTTAAAAAAGTATTTTTCTATAATTATAGGATTATATATAATTATAGAAATAGGACTATTTATAAAGATTGGTACATCAAATGTTCTTATGTTTCTAAGTAGCATATTTGTAACCTTATTTGTAATTTGTAGCCTGATATTAATGTTTAAAGATTTTGTTACAGCAAGTAAAATTTACGCCATTACAATACCAATAATACCTATGCTATTGTATATTATGAATAGGCTACATTTAGCTGGGATAGGCCAAGTGGTATATATAGCTTACTTTGCTATATATTTAATTACAATGATTCGTGAATATAAAAATGGTGAATTTGACTTTTCAGGACTTATATCTAAATATAGCAAGATAAGTATACTATATGTTGTATTGTTAATAATCGCGGCCATATCTTCCATAAGAAGTATTCATGTCTTAGAAGCATTTAAACTAGTGCTGCTTAGTATGGTTACAATGATGACTTATAGCATTGGAATGCTTTGTTATAAGAAGAAAAATAAGGAGCTTTATAAAGATATACTGTTTTATTTATGTGTAGGAGTCACATTATCATCAATACCAGATATAATTGTTTCAATATATAATTTAATTTTTAGGCAAGAGAATCAGCACCTTTATGGGGTACTCGGTAGTAATTTTATGCTTGGATATACTATAATAGCAATGCCATTTATAGTGCTCTATGCTCTAAATAAAGAGCTATCAGAAAAATATAATAAAGCATATAAATTATTATTATTGATACAAATAATTAATTTCAGTACTCAAAAATCAAGAGGAATACTTCTAACACTAGCTATAAGCTTCATCATTATCTTTATCATTGATATAAAGAATTGGAAAAAATATTTGCTGATTTCTATTGTTTTATTTTCTTCTATGACCTTTAATGTTATGCATAGGTGGGATGTGGAGCAAATTTCAGGAGATATTAAAATACACAGTATTGGAACTGTTGTTAGCAATAAGACAAAAATATGGGATAGATTAATAAGTCAGACGAAGAATAGAAACCCTATATGGGCGTTATCTTTAGGAATGATCAGAGAACATGAGTACTTTGGTGTGGGACCAGGACATTTTAAGTATTACTATACGCAATATGGTGGGAATCCTAAAAAACCGTATATAGATGCTCATAATACAATACTTGATTTAGCTACTGAGTTTGGGGTTATATTCACATCTATTTTTATGATAGCATGGTTAGGTGGTTTATTAAAGTCAGTATTAGATATTATTAAAAATAAAAACAATGCTTTTAAGGAATTTAAGTGGCCAGGAATTATTGGTATTTCATGTCTATTGGTTTATGGAAATATTACGGGGCAATCTTTTATGGGCTCAGTAAATCCAGTAAGTGTAGTTCCTGCTTTTGTTTTTACTGTAGTTATGATATTAATGATATATTCAGAAGGGGAAGTGCTAACAAAGAGGTAAGACAGTTATAATTTAAAATATAATGAGAGCTGTTCATTATTCAGCAAATATTATAAAGGGGATAGTTAAAATGAACATGGAAATTTTTAGGATGATAAATAATTTAGCAAATAAAAGCACTATTTTAGATAAGACAATGATTTTCTTTTCTCAATATGTACCTTATATATTTATGGCAGTTATTGTAATAGTGTTTATTTTAGGGATTAAACAAAAGAAATCTGAATATAGAAAAATAGCTGTTAGTGCAGTTGTTCTAACAGCTATTAATTTAATCCTAAATTTAATCATTAGAAGTATATTTTATGTGGATAGACCTTTTGTTCATAATAAGGTGAATTTATTATTGCCTCACGATACAGCTTCATCCTTTCCAAGTAACCATGCTGCGGGAACAATGAGTATAGCTTTAAGTTTAGGTAAATACAATAGATTACTTGGAATGATAATGACAATACTATCAATAATTGTAAGCTTTTCAAGAGTGTATGTTGGACACCATTATCCCATGGATATTATAGGAGCATATATAATTGTTTTTGCAACAAGTTATATTTATAACTTTAAATTAAGAAGTAAGGTCGAGCATTTATATGGAATAGTTTAAAAGAAAATAGCAATAAAATTAGGGCTTAAATCATTATACAACGAAGATTAGTTACGTTAAGATAATATGAGGGGATCTAATCTAACTACTTATATATTATTGGAAACCACCTATTTACAACAATATTAAGCGTAAATAAATATGAAAAGTATATCCTTTAATGGCTGAAATGGGAGTAATTTATTATGAAACTTGAAAACAAAAACGATACTGAAGTATCCAGAATTTATTCTATCTTAGTTGCGCTGTGTGTAGCCACTCCAGTTCTAGCACTCGTTGGGATTAAAATACTGTTAACAACTATGTAACTCGTGATTATAACTACAAAAGCACAATAAATCATTAAAATAAATAATATAAAATATAGTAGCGAACTAATGATCTTCAAAGTGATATTGTATGGTATATTAACATATGTAATATAGTTCATTAAATATATAAACTATAAATGAATATTTAATGGCATAGTTAATGTTCTAGAAAACAAACTATAATTATGAGGTGATAATAATGGATGAGAAAATGGTTTCTTTACTAAACCAGTATTTAGAAGGACAAAAAAACAGATTTGAAAATTGATAGGCTTGAAAAAAAATTAGATTTGGTTGTCGAACAAACAGAAGATTTAATAAAAATTAAAACTATAGTAAGTAGCAAATTAGAAGACATTAAATATAATTTAAGTAATTTTAAATCCGTAACATCCAGTAACGAGAAGGACATAGCAAAATTTAAAACAGTTAAATAAAATAAAAGGGGTTAAACTAATTTAAATATTTAATTTTGAAAGTAATCTATGAATTGTCTGATGAAGATGTCGTTGAAAGAGCTTTGTATGACATGTCATTTAAATATTTTCTGAATTTAGCCCCAGAAGAAACATATTTAATAAACTCAAGTACATTAACTAAATTTAGAAAGCTTTGCCTTTAAAGACATAGGGCTTTCTTAACTTAAATATAAAAAATATAAAGCATGAAATATCCAAAAACATGGGTATTTCATGCTTTTTCTGTTCAACCCTAAAAACTTTACTGAAAAAAGAGTGCTTTTTTCAGTGGCCTCAATTTAATGTGGGGGGGATTTTTATGCCTAAACAAATTAATTTCTTTATCACACATATTGTTTATTGGTTCAACATTAAAGGTATCAACTAGGATGAGACATGTTCAGCGTTATTAACATTTTTTCGGGTGAACGTGAGGTAGCCAACAAGGCTAAGAATTATAATCGTTAAGCCAAGACTGACAGGTCCAGTTCCGAGTCCAAGACCGCCACGATTATGAGATACTCCCATCCAGTCAGCAAACGATGCGCCGAGAGGCCTTGTAATTATATAAGCGAACCAGTAGTCCGGAATTTCACTTAGACCAAACACCCAGTATGACAGAGCTGGTATAAAAATTAGTAGGACAAATAGCACACCAGAGAATAGATAGCCCAAGTGTAGGGTAATCGCTGTCATGTCTCCTGCAGCGGTACCTAGTGCAAATGTTGTTAATATGGTAATCCAATAAAAAACTTCACGAGGACGGGTGTAGATACTATGTATAGACAAAGTCTTCTCACTCTCATACCAGGTTGCGAAGATAATTGCAAGCACCACCACAAAAAACGTGGTCGAGACAAGGTATGGAATTATTCTCCATTGACTCCTTTCATATGATAGCTTGAGACTGCAACCTATATATTTTTACAAAAATATAAAAGATTAAGATCTTCTTGAAGATAAGCATATTAAACCTACTATAACAATTAATAATCCTAAAATTGCAGGTAATCCCATAATATCCACCCCTTTTTCGTTTAAACAATTATATTTAGTATTAACATATTAGCGTAAATGATTTTTTGAATAAATTGTGTACTATTTAAGAAAAATCAAATGAAAATACTTTAAATATAACAAGATTTAAATTTTAAGAACTATTATAATTAGTCAAAAGTAATATTAACTTAGATTATAATATCCTAATTATATGTACTGATATATAACATCTGATGATAATGAACAGTTTTCATTATATTTTTCATTATAGATATATAAGATTAATTTTACATTAAAAAGCTCTTAGATTTACATTAAAAAATTCTAGATCTGTCATCCATTGTTATATTTTTTTGATTTTTTATCGTATTTATAGCTGATTATAAAATGATGAAGCAGATGCTTAGGATATTCATTGATAATAGTAGTAAATTTACAGCAGAAAAAGGGAGAATAGATATTAGATATTTTCATAAGTCTGCTTTCATTGTAAAATACGTTCTACAATGGTGCTTTTTACCATATATTATATGTTGATTAGTATAGTATGAAGGTGTAATTACCATCATAAATCAAGGAGAATAAACATGAAAAAACTCAAATTAAATGTCGATTTGAATCATAATAATTATATAATTACAAGAACAAAAATATTAACGTATTCTATTCTCACACTTGTTTTTATTGTCACCTCGTATTTGTCTGTATTATTTATACAAAAACATTTTGGTGACAAAACACTATTTCTTTCATTTAAATTTTTATCTCCTATTATATTATTAGAACTTGGTATTTTATTAGTTTTTTATTTCCTTTTAGATGCTTTAAGATTTTTGTATGTTTTTAAAACTCTACAAATCAATGTTACTCTTGTATATCTTATTAAGCTTACATTCATAAATATATTTTTATCCAATATAACTCCTTTTGCTACTGGAGGTGGTTTTGCTCAAATATACTTTTTAAATAAAAAAGATGTTTCAATTGGTGATGCTACTGCAGCGACTACTATAAAAACTATTTTGCCTCTTATCTTTTTCTTTATCATAACACCAATTATTTTAATAATGGATAAAGCTATTTTTAAAATTGTTCCAAGTGGTAATAATTTGATTTATATCTTAGGGTTAGTCCTTGCATATATCTTAACTGCTTACGGCATTTATAAAATACTGACCAATACAAATATAATAAAAATAATGCTATCAAAAGTACTGGTTTTACTACAAAACATAAATATCATATCAAAAAGTAAGGCGGAAAAATATACAAATAATAGTTTTTTAGAAATTGATACCTTTGCTCTAAGCGTTAAAAAATTTTTAAAAGGTAATAAAAAATATATAATATTATCCATAATATATATGATTTTGTACCTATTTACATTATTTATGATTCCAGTTATTCTCATTAGAGGACTTAACTCTAGCATTTCAATAATTCAAATTATTTCAATACAAACAGTATTAACTTTCGTCACATATTTTGCACCTACCCCTGGAGCTACTGGCGTTGCTGAAGGTGGATTTACATTGATGTTTTCAAATTTCGTAGAAAAGAATGATATAGTATCATTAACATTTTTATGGCGATTTTTCACAATGTATTTAGGGATGTTAGTAGGTCTAATAATATTTTATTTAGAGATAGTTAAAAATAAGCGACCAAGGAAATGATTTAATATAGAGCGATTTAGGAGGCAACTTTATGAGGAAGAAAAGAAATTTAAAAGTGTTATTGTTTCTAGATATTGTTTTATTATTAATGATTATTTCTTATAAGAGCTATTTATTTATCTTTGAACCTGATAATGTTTCAACTAATATTAATAATATACAAAAATTGAACCTGATAAATACAAAAGATGGAATTTCTTTTGCAGTAATGGGGAATATAAAAAGTTCTATAGATATATTTGATAAAAAGATAGTTAAAAAAATAAATGATGATAAAAGTATAGATTTGGCTATTTCTACAGGAAACGCTGTAATAGATGGGGAGGAAGACAAATATAGAATACTCAATAAAAGTTTAAATAAAATACAAATTCCAACTATTATTGGAATAGGTGACAATGAAACTTCACATAATGGGTCTTCAAGATTTTATCATCATTATGGTCCTTATTATTTTTCTTATAGTGTAAATAATGTTTACTTTATTTTTTTAGATACAACTGGAGTAACGTCTGAGAAGTGGCAAAGAAAATGGTTAGTAGATGAAATGATTAATAGTGGTAAATATAAGTATAAGTTTGTAATTATGAATACACCACCATTTAAACTTGTAAATACTAAATCACTTAATAAATCATATTGTGATTTTTTAACAGATGCTTTTTCAAAATATAAAATAAATGCAGTATTCACCTCTGGTAAGGAGGTTTTTAATAATAGAAAAATTAAAAATGTTCAATATTTTATAAGTGGTGGTGCTGGTGGAGCATTACTTCTTAATAATCAAAATAGTTTTTATCACTATATTAGAGTAAACATAAAAAATAATAAAGTAGCTTATAATGTTATAAATGAAGATAAACCATCAAATTTAGTTGTTTTGCGTATTTTAAGAAATATTTGGTTTTATGTACATTCAATTTTCTACTTGGAGTTTTTCAACTTTATGTTAATACTAGGTATTCTTATATTTTTAGCGTTCGTTATTAATTATAGAGTAAGCAAAATTGTTAATTATTATAATGAATCTGATGAAGAAGTGGAAGATGTTAAAATTAAGGAAAAACTAAATATTGCTATGTTTACTAATAATTATTTACCATTTATTGGAGGAGTTCCGATTTCAATTACAAGGCTCGCAAAAGGGCTTCGTAAAAAAGGGCATAAAGTAGTAATATTTGCTCCTAGGTATCCGCTTAAAACCCTAGAGGATGCTAATGTAATTAGATGTAATTTATTAATTTATTATAAGACTAAGCCCTTTGATTTTCCTATAGTTAATATTTTTTCTCCACAGTTAGAGAAAATGTTTTTGGCAGAAGATTTTGATGTTATTCATGTGCACCACCCATTTTGGATGGGATCAAAAGGACTTGAACTTGGTAATAAATATGGAGTTCCAGTAATTTTAACTTATCATACTAGGCTTGAAAAATATGCTCATAATTTACCGATTTTAAAACAAACCTTTGAAAATATAGTTTCTCATAAATTGATTCGTATATTTTCTCAAAAATGCGATGCTATACTTGCACCAACTAATTCTGCGAGAGACTACTTAGAAAATATCGGTGTAAGTAGAGATAAAACTGTTTTACCTACAGGAGTCGATTTTGATTTTTATAAAAATATAGACATTAATTGCGTAAAACTTATCCGAAATAAATATAGTAGTAAAAACGGAGTGATTTTATGCTCAGTTTCCCGTTTAACGCAGGAAAAAAATATTTATTTTTTATTGGATGGAATAAAATGTATAAAGAATAATTCCAAAGTTGATTTTAAGTGCATTATTATAGGAGATGGGCCCGAAAAGGAGAATATATTAAAAACTATAGAGAAGCAAGGTTTAAAAGATACAGTAAGCCTACTAGGGTCACTAAGTCCACAGGAGGTTTGCATGTATTATATGGCTTCAGATATTTTTGTTTTTAGTTCAAGGTCAGAAACTCAAGGCATGGTTATATTAGAAGCAATGGCTGGTAAATGTCCTGTTGTAGCCGTTGCTTCAAGTGGAATAGATGATATCATTCATAATGAATATAATGGGTTTAAGACTAAAGCTGATTTAAGTTTGTGGTCAGAAAAAGTTATTTATTTAATGGAAAGTCCTAAAATATTAAAAGATATGTCTCAAAACGCCTATGACTTTGCCAATAAGTTTTCACTAGAAGTTATGGCAGAAACCACTGTGAAGGTATACCGTAAGGCAATAATTCATAAAAAAAGAGGTGACCATAGATGAGTAAAATAGCTTATTTTTTTGGTAAACTTACTACACTCATTTCTATTTATTATATCCAATTTGTGTATAAAACTAGCAAAATAATTTCTACTGGTAAGTATGCTTTTTTAGAATCTGCTCATGCTGAAAAATTTATTGTAGTATTTTGGCATGGTGATAGTTATTCACTATATCCTTACCTTAGTGGAAAAGATCTCTACGTAATTACTACGAAGAATGGAAGAGGAGATTATATTAACTTGATATGTAACCATTTTGGATATAAGACAATTCGAGTACCTGATAAAAGTGAGGGCGGAAACTTTTTGTTTAAAATAAAAAGGGAAATAAGTGGTCCAAATTGTGCCAATTTAGCAATTACTCTTGACGGACCCTTAGGTCCTTATCATGAAGCAAAGCCTTTTCCATTTATTACAGCACACCTTACAAAACGTAAGGTATTACCTATTGCAATAAAATGCAAAAGAAAAATACAATTAAAAGGTAGATGGGACAATTTCACTATTCCTCTCCCTTTTAACACAATAGAAATAGATGTTCATGATCCTTTAGATGTACCTTCTGCAAAAATGATATTTAGGGATCATAAGTATCAACACATTTCTTTATAAAAATTTGAAAGACGAAACTAAAGAGTATGATTTGACATATAGCCTAATAGTTAATGAATATATAGGTAGTTTTAAAAATTTAATAGAATATTCAAATAAGAGATACACAAATTATATTGTGTATCTTTATTATATTAAGTGTCTAATTATTTTTATAATTGAAATAAAATAAAATGTTTTAATAAATAGCTTGAAACATAATTTCAAAAATGTTAGTATGAGGTTGTAAAATAAAACGTTTTCAAAACAAAAACACTGATTAATTTAGGAGGTAATATGGATAATTTAAATTTGAAAAAACTAACAACAGAGAGTAGAAATAAAAATACCATGGACATAGATACGGTTTCAACCTTAGAAATGGTGAAAATAATAAATAATGAAGATAAAAAGGTAGCAGAGGCTGTGGAAAAGGAACTTCCTAAAATAGCACTAGCCATAGATAGCATAGCCAAAAGAATGCATAAAGGTGGGAGATTAATTTATATCGGTGCAGGGACTTCAGGAAGACTTGGTATTTTAGATGCATCGGAATGTCCACCTACCTTTGGGACACCAGAAGAACTGGTACAAGGGATAATAGCCGGAGGAAAGGAAGCAATCTTTAGAGCAATAGAAGGGGCTGAAGATTCTAAGCAGCTCGCCCAAGCAGATTTAAAAAGTAAAGGACTAACAGAGAATGATACCGTAGTAGGACTTGCAGCATCAGGTAGAACGCCATATGTAATAGGGGGACTTGAGTATGCAAATGAAATAGGGGCATTAACCATTTCAGTTACTTGTAATGCTAATTCAAAGGTTTCAGAGGTAGCAAAAATATCAATATCACCAGTAGTTGGAGCTGAAGTTGTAACAGGTTCCACAAGACTTAAATCAGGAACGGCTCAAAAACTGGTATTAAATATGTTATCAACAGGAGCTATGATAAAGCTGGGTAAAGTATATGGCAATCTTATGGTAGATGTAAAATCAACTAATGAAAAACTAACGCAGAGGGCTAAATTAATAGTATGCGAGGCAACAGGATTAGATATTGAAGAAGCAACAGAAGTATTAAGTAAAACAAATTTTGATGTAAAGCTTGCAATATTTATGATATTATCAAAACTTAATAAGCAGCAGGCAAGAATTAGATTAGACAAAAATAAAGGATATATAGCAAAAGCTTTAAAAAATAATTAAGAGGGGGAAAGTATTATGACAAATAAAGATATAGCTAAAAATTTAGTCCAGTTAGTTGGGGGAAAAAGTAATATTATATCTGTTATAAATTGTATGACCCGTTGTAGGTTTCACCTTAAAGATTTTTCAAAGGCAAGAATAGAAGAAATAAAAAAATCAGAAGGAGCTCTTGGGGTAGTCCAGGCTGAGGGAGAGTTACAAGTTATTTATGGCCCAGGTAAGGTAAATAAGGTAACTGAGGAAGTAAATAAAATAATTGAAAAAAGTGTACTTCTTGGTGAAGATGCAGTAGCAGAAACTAAGGGTAAATTAAAACAAAAGAATAATACTAAATTTAAAAATATACTTAAAAGATTGGGAAGCATTTTTATTCCTTTAATACCATTATTCGTAGCATGTGGACTAATTCTTGCGATAAACAATATAGCAGGAGTCTATTTTGGAGATGAATATAAAACTACAACTGCAGCTAAAATAATAGGACTTATAGGTAATGGTGTATTCTCGATATTATCAATCCTAGTTGGTGTAAATGCAGCTAAGGAATTTGGTTCACAAATGCCAATGATGGGCGGAGTATTAGGTGGTATTCTCTCATCAGCAGACCTTGCAAAGATAACTCTTTTTGGCAAAGCATTAACTCCAGGACGTGGAGGAATTATTTCAGTAATAATAGTAGTAGTTTTAGCGTGCTTTATTGAAAAGACTTGTAGAAAGTTTGTACCAGATATATTAGATTTATTCCTTACACCATTTCTTACACTTACGATATCAGTTATAGCGGCATTATGTATACTTCAACCAATTGGAGGGTTTATTTCTGATAGTATAGGAATAGTTGTAGCACAAACAATAGCTTCAAACAATATATTTGTTTCAGTTATTTCAGGAGGAATATCAGGAGCGTTATTCTTACCTCTTGTTATGACAGGAATGCATCAAGCATTAACTCCAATACATGCAGATTTAATAGCTAATGTAGGATTTACAGTATTACTTCCAGTACTTGCAACTGCTGGAATGTCACAGGTAGGGGCTACTATAGCAGTCCTTAGAAAAACAAAAAATGAAAGGCTAAAGAAAGTAGCTAAAAATGGATTAGTACCAGGATTTTTAGGAATAGGGGAACCCTTAATATATGGAGTAACATTACCACTTGGAAAGCCATTTCTAGGAGCTTGCCTTGAAGCAGGATTAGGCGGAGCGGTTATGGCAATGTTTAAGGTTGGAGCCGTTGCAATAGGCGTATCGGGACTACCACTCGCATTATTAATTGCAAATGGTAAAATGGGATTATTCTTAATAGGTGTAGTGGTATCATATATAGGTGGATATTTCTTTACTAGCATATTGGGTTTTGAAGATCCAGTGGATTAACAATTTAAAAGAGACCTTCACGGGTCTCTTTTAATAATTAGAAGGAGGGATTTTATGAGTTACGGTATTTCAATTTATTTTGGGCTAGATAATACAAAAGAGGAGAATATAAGATTATTAAAGGAGGCTCATAAGCTTAAATTCATTAGAATATTTACCTCATTTCAGATACCAGAGGCAAATTATAGTATTTTAAAGACTGAGGCACAAGAATTTTTCAAGTTAGCTAAAGAATATGATATGGATATAATAACTGATATATCTCCAAATACATTTAATCTTTTAGATTTAAAGGATATGGATTTGAGTGGACTTAGCGATATGGGGGTTAAGACTATAAGAATAGATTTTGGGTATAGAGAAGAAGAAATATCTAAAATGACTAATAACCCTTATGGAATCAAAATCCAGTTAAATGCATCAACAGTAACTGAAAAATTTTTTGAAAAATTAGATATATATTTACCTAACTATAAAAATGTTGATGCACTGCATAATTTTTATCCTAGAGTGGGTACGGGTATTTCAGAAGAATGTATGAAAGAAAAAAATGCTATATTAAGTAAAAGGGGAATTATGGTTTCAGCTTTTGTACAATCTAATAATAAAAGGAGAGGTCCGTTATTTGATGGATTACCAACACTTGAGGATCATAGAGGACTCGAGGTACGCGAAGCTGCAAATCATTTATTTGTCCTTGGAAATCAATCTGTATTTATAGGAGATTCACTTCCGAGCATGCAAGAATTAGAAGATTTATCTGGATTACGACCTGATGTGGTAGAGCTTTTTATAGAATTAAAAGAATGCGATAATATAACTTTAAGATTATTAAGTGAAACTTACACCCAAAGGCAAGATGAGGCTAGAGAAGCTATAAGAGCTAGCGAAAGTAGATTACTTCTTAATGGAGATAAAATAAAGTCATTAAATACAGCTAATAAAAGTTATGGAGATATTACTATAGATAACCAGGATTACAAAAGGTATATGGGAGAATTAGAAATATTAAAAGTGGATCAAAAAGGTGATTATAGGACAAATGTTGTAGCATGTGTTTTACAAAAGAATCTTTATCTATTAAAATATATAAAGGGTGGAAAAAAATTTCACTTTAATATTATAAATAAGTAAAATGAAATTTAATAGGATGTGTTTTTATGGATGTATTAAGATACATAAAGCAAAATTATGAAAGCTTTACAGATAGTGAAAAACTAATAGCAAATTATTTATTAGAAACTAAGGAAAGTATCATAACAATGTCAGCTAAGGATCTAGCTAGTATTACTAAAACATCGGCACCAACAGTTGTTAGATTTGCTAAAAAAATGGGCTTTAATAGTTTAAATGAAATGAAACTTAAGCTATCTATAAGTTTAGATAAAATGGAGCAAGCTACTCAGTTTCAATATTTAGAGGGTGATCTAGGAACAAAAAATGTAATTTATACAATAAAAAATTCAATAGATTCAATTATGCAGCAGACAGTTAACTTGTTAAAGGAAGAAGAACTGGATAAGGCAATCGAGTTACTTATTAACGCGAAAAACATATATGTCTATAGTGTTGGTGTATCAGCTTTAGTAGGACAGGATTTTTATTATAAGTTAAGTAGAATAAATAAGAGATGTATATCACACATAGATACCCATTTGCAAATAACAACATCCGTATTAATGCAGCCCGGTGATGTAGCCCTTGCAATATCGTACTCTGGTGAAACAAAAGAAGTTATTGTATGCGCTAAAAATGCAAAAAAGAGGGGAATTCCAGTAATAGCAATAACAAAGGCTAGTATAAATAATAATATAGCTGATTTA
>NZ_CALEVF010000176.1 GCF_937920395.1 uncultured Clostridium sp.
CAAGCCCAACTAGTTGATCTCATTTTTTCATAGATCACTTTACACTACCTTCTATGTTCTTTAATATTCTCTCGTATTTAAAATAATTAGTACAAAAATAAGTTATATTGGTTGATTTTCCTTATTTACATGTTGAATCATTCTTTAACTGATCCCATTGTAAGTCCACCCAAAATGTACTTTGATAGACATGCAAAAACAATCATTATAGGTACTACTGAAATTGCTATTCCGAGGTATGTCGCTCCAAAATCTCTTGCATATACTCCCCTTAAATTTGCAATTAGTATTGGAAGTGTAAACATATCCTTGTCAAATAAGAGAACCATAGGTACGAGAAAATTGTTCCATGAGCCTACAAAATTAAATATAGAAATTGTTGCTATACAAGGAGTTACAAGCGGTAATATAATTTTATTAAATGTTCTGAATTCACTACAGCCATCAATTCTTGCAGCTTCTATAAGCGTATTTGGTATAGATGAATCCATATACTGCTTAATAAAAAATACAGTACCAGCAGTTGCTATTGATGGAATGATAAGTGGTATAAATGTATTTAATGTTCCTAATATCTTATTTAGTTGAAAGAAACCAATTAATCCCAGCTGTCCCGGTATCATCATAGTTCCAAGTACAAACATAAACAATAAGTTATTTCCTTTGAATTTATACTTTGAAAATCCATAGGCTGTCAATGCAGAAAAATATGCATTTAAGGCTGTACTTGATACAGCTATTATAAGACTATTAAAGAATCCTCCCCAAATATTAGTACTTGCAGACATTCTTATATAATTATCTATAAGATATTTCCCTGGTATGAGATTAAGCCCTTTAGTTATCTCTCCATTACTGTGCGTTGCGTTTATTATCATCATATAAAATGGAAGAACGCAGATTACTGCTAAAAGTATTAGGAATATATTTATGGTAATCGTTGACATGCGAAATTTTGAGTTATTAAATCCTAACAGTGTATCTTTATTTATGATTACCTTTTTCATTATAACTCCCCCTACTCATATACTGACTTTCTATTTATAAACTTATAAGAAAGCAGTGAAACTAATAAAATTATTACAAACAATCCGTAAGCAACGGTTGCACCATAACCATAGTTATTGCTTTTAAACGCCATATTATAAAGATACATTACTATAGTCAAAATTGATTTGTCAGGGCTACCTAAACCATCTGTAAGAGTCATAGGTACATCAAATATCTGCATTCCTCCAATCAATGAGGTTATTACAGTGTAAAGTATCGTTGGTCTTAAAAGAGGAAGCGTTATTCGCCAAAACATCTGATTTTTACTTGCTCCATCTACCTTTGCAGCTTCATAGATGTCATCCGATATAGCTTTCATGCCTGCTGAAAATATTATCATACTATAGCCAAACCACATCCACCACTGAATTAAAGATGTTGCCCCTCTTGCAAAGAAAGGACTGTTAAGCCAATTAATTGGTTGGTTCAATAAACCCATAGAAATTAGAAGCTGATTTAAAGTTCCGTTGTTCCAATCCAATAATACGCTGAACAGAACGCCGATAGATGCAGCAGTAACAATGTTTGGAAGATAAAAAATGGCCTTAAAAAACCCTGATCCTTTACGTTTACTGTCATTTAGTATTACAGCTAAGAATACTGCAAATATAATTTGTGGAATAAAATTTGTAATCCATATAATCAAAGTGTTTCCCATAGCCTGATAAAATACAGTATCCTGGATAAGATATTTATAATTTTTAATTCCTACAAACTTCATTTCCGACATACCATCCCACTTTACAAAACTTAAGCAGAATGAATATATTATCGGATACATTTGAAAAACAAGGAATGTTATAAAAAACGGCGCAATGAACAGATAGCCGTAATTGTCCTTTTTAATCTTTAAACTCTTCATCATAATCATCTCCTTTTATTTAAGGGGCAGTTAATTGCCCCTTAAACGATATTTGATAACACACTATCGTATATATTTGTAACTATTTAGTTTTTTATTTTACTTCTATGTCCTGATATGCATTCTTTACATCTTTCTTGAACTGAGCAATTGCTCCATCTTTAGACTTCTTACCATCAACATATGATCCTACTGCATTTAAGAACATCCCATTTATATCATCATCATACTTTGTAATAACTTTAGCATTTATCTTTGTTGCTTCTTCTTGGAAAAATTTATACGTATTCTGTCCACCGGCAAACTTATCAGAGTAATTATTAGCTATTTCTTTCATAATAGGAATATTACTTGTAAAGTCACCTTTATCTGCTACATAATTTTTTACGTAAGCTTTATTTGCAACTACATATTTAAGGAACTGCCATGCAAGTTCTTTATTAGTGCTCTTTGAGGATAAACCCATCCAAGTTCCACCCTGGAAATATGATGCAGGTCCTTTTGATATAGCCCAATCGCCTTCTGTTTTAGGTGCGGATGGTTTAATAACATATTGAAGTCCCCAGGTTGGTAATACGTAACCAAATACTGAACCATTGTCAGAGGCACTAAACCATGCCGGCTGCCATGCTATAAGTTTTGCATCAAGCTTTTCAGTTCTTGCCTGTTTCGCTGTATCAAAGAAATCCAAACATAATTGGTCAATTTGTAACTTATCATTTTCTACCCATGGAAGTTTTCTATTTGCATATACATACCAGTATAAATCTTGATAGTTAGGAAGCAAACTAACCTTACCGCCACTTTGAACATATATTTTTTTACCCATATCAAGTAATCCATCCATTGTACTCATCATCTTAGATATCTTATCAGGATCATCTGTACCAAAATACTGTTTAGCAAGACTTCTTCTATACCAGAACCCGCCTGGAGTTGCCTGCCAAGACAAAGCTCTCAGATTTTTATTAGCATCTCTTCCAAGGTCAGCTACATATTGCATCTGATTTTTTGCTATATCTTCAGCATTATAAGGAGCTACGGAAAGATTATCCCAAAAGTCTGTATCAACCCACTGTTTAACATTTTTAAGTTCCCCAACAAAAAGGTCAGGAACTCCAGTCCCCGCCTGAAGAACTGTTTTTAATTTAGTTTGATAATCTTGGCCTACCTGAGTAAATTTAACCGTTACATTCGGATATACCTTTTTAAACTGCTCAATCATATACTTCGGGTCGTCAGTCCACGACCATAATGTAATGGTACCCTTATATTCCTTTGGATTTTTATCAACGAACCGTTTGGTGGTACTTGTAGACTTTGTGATTGATCCTTTGGAGCATCCAGCAAATAACATAGATGTCATAGTAGCTACTAATGATACTAATAGAATTCTTTTGAAAAATTTCTTCATTTTATAACCCCCTTGTATAATCTAATTATAAGTTTGATAAGAAATACTATACGTCATATGCTAAATACTAGAATTTACATAGGACTTCACCTCCTTATTTGGTTGTGGGAGCGTTCCCAAATTTGGCAAAAATATAATTTAATAATCTAAATTATATTTTTTGTTGATTCCCTTTCTACGAGTACAGGCATAAACACTTTATTCTCCATGATCACACCATTTTCAATATTTTGAATTAGTGCCATTGCAGTATATTCAGCCATTTCCATGACAGGCTGTCTTATTGTAGTTATATTAATTGATGACATAAAAAATGATGAGTTGCTATTACTTATATCATCAAATCCTACCACAGATATATCGTCTGGAATCTTATACCCAAGTTCGTTAGCCTTTTTAATAAATCCAAAAGCCATCATATCATTTGCACAAAATACTGCCGTAATGTCTTTTTTTATTATTTCATCAGCCTTTTCATATGCTAATTTAAAGTCAAAATGTCCATCTACCACAAGCTTTTCATCAAATTTAATATTGTAATCAGTAAGTGCTTGCATATATCCCTTCAATCGTTCTCTTGATTCAAAATAATCAATGCCTTTAATATGGGCTATTTTTTGATGACCTTGTTGTATTAAGTGTCTTGTAGCAATATACGCTCCAGTATAATTATCTATATTAATCTCAAGTATTCCAGGAATTTTAGCATCATTTTCAAATAGAACAACAGGAAAATTAACATCAAGAAATTTTAAAAGCTCAGCCCTTAGGACCGAATCGTATCCCAGAAATACAATGCCATCAACCTTACCAAAGAGCATATTAAAATAATGTACATTTGAGTTTGTATCTTTCTGATTAACACAGAATATTGTTCCATATCCCATTTTATCTGCTGTTTTATATATACCTTCAGCAACGTTCGAAAAGAATGGGTCATTCAACATATATCCTGAGATAACTGCAATAGTATTATTTTTCTTTAGAGCAAGACTTCTTGCTGCAGAATTAGGATTATAATTAAGTTTCTTTATAATATTTAGAACCTTTTGTCTAGTCTCTTCGCTAACGGACACACTGTCATTTAGCACTCTTGATACTGTACTTCTAGATACTCCTGCTGATTTTGCTACATCGTATATATTTGTCAAGTTATCACTCCATCTAAATCGTTTTCTTTTATTATAATATCATATTATGAGAGCGGTTTCAATGGTAAATTAAAAAAATTTAAAAATCCTACGTAATGTACCTTTGTTCTCCACTAATAAAGTATTTTATCTAATTACTTATTGATGTATTAAATACCAACACTTATTAATTATCATACAATATTATTTAATCCTCTTTTGTTTCACCACCATATTTATCTATAAATCTTGGATATAGAAAATCTTCTGTTTCAACAATTAGGAATATGCAACGATTCGTGCAAGAAACAGCCACAAGATAGTATTTCCCATTATGGAATTCTATCTTGTGGCTGTTATGCTTTTTACTATTATCACTCAACTTTCGCACGACAAAAACACTAGCCTTTCCTTTAAAAACTTAGGTAAGGACTCTAAAAAGTAGGTCAAAAATGAACTTATTTGCTCTTTTGCCAAAGAAAGATTTTCGTGTAATGCGGTTTAAATAATTCCAAAATAATTTAAATAGCTTCTAAAAACTGTATATCTTGAAGTTCATCACAACAATTTAAAAACAAACCACCTATAGTACGAGAATCTTCATTATTACGGCTGTGTGTTGATAGCATAATATATCGTGTAAATACAATAATAGTGTGTGCAACTATTGAATCATAAGAACGTCCTTGAAATTCTTTGCAAGATTCAAGAATGACTTAGTCATTTTAAAGAAAACTTCAATATATCAACATTTTCTATAAATCCTTATGATTTCTTCATCACTCAATGTAATGTCTGTTGATATTAATACTAGCCAGTTTTTTAATATATTATTGTTTTTACCAAATACTATTTTAGCGGCGTAGCCTTCGAGTCTATGCCAATTTTAACAATTACAGATGCTTTAATTTTAGCTTTACCACGTTTTTTCTTAAGCGTAGCATATAAAGATTTTAAATTTAACTTTTTATCATTATTGCCATAAAAACCCTTTGACATAGGTTTAACCATAGCTATTGTATGCAATTTAAGTTCTAAAATTCTTATTAGAGTTTTGGGATAAGTGAACCAACTATGGAATAAAACATAGGTTCCAGGTATGGCATAAGGTGCCGCTTGCTTTATTAGGTCAATCATTACATCTGGTGATTTTTTATAGCCTCTGCGTTTATTTTATAACTATTGGTTCTTTTGTCTGTATTTGGGTTAATTGGACATACACAATTTTTTTCTTTTTCTGAACCTAATAAAGTAAACGCTAAAGGTAAAAAAGTATTTCCGTCAGACCATCCTAAAGTAAGAATTTGAAGCCTTTCTTGAATTTACAATCCACATGATCAAAAACGTTTGCTAATAGTTCAACAGATTTACATCTTGTTCTGCTATAGAATGAATCATCAACAATTAACACATTTACTCTATACTTGCCAAATTGGAAAGATACTCAAATATACCAAGACATGCATGGAGATATAATAAGCAAATACATGAAGATATCTATGAATTAAACAAGAAACCACTGATAATTGATGATATGGCTTCACAATTGAAAATATAAGCCTTGTAAATATACCAAACTCACCACTACCATCTATTCTTCCAGATTCAATAATCTCATTACTAAATATTATATATTTTTAATCTATAAACTTAATCTACATTACTTTTCATAATAAATCTACTATATGTAACTTATACTAAACACAATATATTACAGTATTTCTATATTTATAATTTCAATTTGGACATACCACGTTAAGTAATTGTTTATAATTTCTAAACTTTAAAAGACATAATCTTTACAAACCTATCGAACCCAATAACGTTATATTAAAATAAATGACATTCAAGTATATAAAGCATTGTTAGAATGTTATTACACTCAAAAAAAGTATATATTAATCGTATTGCAATACGCGTAATATATACTTTTTTAATTCTATGTAACTGGCTCTCCATAAATTGGAACTACCCTTGTCCAACCTTTCATTTTTCCATATTTAAGATATTTGTCGTAATACGAAAGTTCAGCATCAAGTAATTCCGTCCATAACCTACGTAATGATTCGTTCCTAATAGTCTCAATAATTGCTCTGAGGTGAGCATCTAATGCAGCTAATTGCCAGCTTAAAATAATTCTATACATAAACTTATCCGTAATCATTTCAGGATCTATGGGAGTCGCTACCGGTAGTGCCGATCTATTTGGCAGTGGTATATTAAGCTTTAGTGCTAACTTTTCAAGCTTGGTAACCTGCTTATTATAAATATATAACCCATGATCAAGTATCACTTTAAACTCAGTATCGTGAGCAAACCCGGCGAATATACCTATTAGTTCAATTTGTTCATATCTCATAATAATATGATCCCAAATATGAAACGCTTCTGACGTGGAAAGCTGTTCTTTTTCTTGAACAATAGCAGTTTTGTAAGTAGGATATGTCTCCTCCCAGCCTTTCAATTTACCAAACTTATAAAGTATATCAAAATCCTGAAAATGGACTTTTAAATCTTCTATGATAATATTTCTTAAATTATCATTCGTACTAGTTGAACGAACCGCATGGCTAAGAGACATAAGCTGCGCTACAAGGTCATGGTATATTTTTTTATATATATAATCATCTGTTATAATATTAAGCCGGGTTGCGAACTTCACGTCTATCGGAGGTCTGTTTGGCATTATGATCCGAAATTTTTCACCCAATTTCTCTAAATTATTTATTTGCTTTTCAAAGTCTTTCTGAAATCCATCTAGGATTACTTCCCAATCTACGTCATGAACAAAGTTCTTAAATAATTGAACTGTTTGGGTACTAACATATCTTGCTCTTAGAAGACTATATATATTAAATGCTTCCTGGATATCTACAACATCTTCTCTTTTATGAACCTTCTTAATTAACGAAATTATATCCAATACATTCACCTCTCAATTATAAATAATGTTATTACTATGTGTAAAACAACTTATATTTATACCTTGAGAAATGAAATATTTATAACTTACTGGGGCTTATCACTTGATGCAGCAACTTCACTATGGCTTTGCTCTATTTCATCAGCTGACCTATCCTTTAGCCGTAATAACTCACCATCTTGATCCTCAATATGCTTTTGTAAAGCTACTTTTGATTTATTAAGATCCGCCTCTAAAGTTTTAGATTTAGTGATATTTACAAAAGTGATGACTACACCATCAATTTTGCCCTCTAACGTGTGATAAGGCAAAATGCATGCATTAAACCAACTACCATCGCGGGACATGACCTGTTTTTCAACTTCAACCAGTGTGCGTTGCACCTGTTTAACATCCTCTGCCAGTTCAGGATAAATAAGATCTGACGCAATATCAGTAACTGGCCTTCCAACGTCGCTGGGTATAAGCCTTGAGACTACAGTCATTTGACTTGTAAAGCGTTTAACAAGTAACTCGTTATCCAAAAATAAGGTAGCAATCTTCGTACTATCCATCAGATTCTTCATATCGCTTGTGACAAGTGATAGACCGTCTAACTTGTCTTGTAATTCAAAATTGATTGTCTTCAGCTCTTCGTTTGACGACTGTACTTCTTCCTTGGTTGTAGTAAGTTCCTCGTTCGTCGACTGAAGTTCTTCGTTGCATGACTGCAATTCCTCGTTACTAGATTTGGATTCTTCTTGGGATATCTGCATTTCTGCACTGGTAGCTTGCCACATTTGTCGAGCTTGTAATAGCTCCTGCTCCAGTTCTGCCTCCCGCTTATTACTGGCGGGGATTTGTCCATTTGTGCTTGTTTTTTCGCATACATCAGGAGTTGCTACATCAGTAAAAATAATCATTACCATCCCTTTTAACGTCTCTGGTTCTTTAAGCGGATTGACTGTGATATCTACCCTCAGCTTTCCACCTTCATTTAGCACAACAGCACTCTTAGAAGTAACCACTTCTTTTCCACGAACAGCCTTGTAAAAAGCGTCATTAAGTTTATAGTTTAACCCTTCACGAGCCATGGCAAAAATATTCCAATTAACCTTACCAGTAGCTGGTTCCAAGTACTTACCAGTTCGCCCAGTAATGTAGAGTATATCACCTTTACCATTAACAAGCACTGCAGCTGGTGAATAATATTGTAAAACAAGTTTATCCGCTAGCGACTGCATGTTTTGAACCTCTTCTGATGGTTGGTTTGCTTCTGGTTGATACGGTGCAAACGAGTTAGGAAATTCTATAGGCTCCTTTTGAATTAAGGGATTAAGCCTCTGATAAATTCGCGATTTAATATCAAGGGGTTTAAAAAGATCAGTAAAACTCCCTACTGACTCCGCACTTCCTAAAAATAAGAACCCACCACTATTAAGACTGTAATGAAAAAGAGGAATGAGCTTTTTCTGAATTTCTGGTGTAAGGTAAATAAGTAAATTTCTACAAATCATTATATCAACCTTTGTAAATGGAGGATCCTTAATCATGTTTTGTTGAGCAAAAATGACCATATCACGAATTTCCTTTACAACCTGATAACCACGATCCACCTTGAGGAAATTCTTACTTAGACGTTTGCTGGACATATCTTTTGTGATATTCGCAGAGAAAACCCCCTCGCGTGCTTTATCAATAGCTTCAGAGTCTAGATCAGTAGCAAAAATCTGAATATAAAAGTCTTTAACAAGCTGTAATTCACTAATTACCTCTTTGAAGATAATTGCTAAAGAGTAAGCCTCTTCGCCAGTAGAACAGCCCGATATCCAAATTCGAACCGTATCAGTTGGTGACCTATTCGCTAAGAGTGCTGGTATAACTTTGTCCTTTAGAATTTCCCACTCCATCGGTTCACGAAAGAAATTGGTAACCCCTATTAAAAATTCTTTAAATAACAATTCCAGTTCTTGAGGATTCTTCTTTAAAAAGTCCACGTATACAACTATATCATTAAAATGATGAATACCCATACAACGCTCAATTCTACGCTGTATAGTATTTCTTTTATATGAAGAAAAATCATGACCTGTATGTGATCGTAACA
>NZ_CALEVF010000177.1 GCF_937920395.1 uncultured Clostridium sp.
AGGTACTAAAAAGACAGATAAAACAAAAAGTATTGATGATTTTATACTTGCAGCATCTACTGCAGGAGCTGTTGGAGCTACGGATAAGGTGATATCAACAGCGAGTGAAAAAGGATTGTTAGGAAAAAGAAGTAATACTGTTGTAAGAAAAATGAATCGTTTTAATAGAAGAGCTAGAAAATTATCTAGTACATTATGAAGTAACAAAGAAAAGTGTACGTCTAAGAGAGGGATTTGGCGTAGTAGGGGGGGTTCTAGCTGCTGGGATTGCCGTTGAGGATGTAAAAAACAATGATAATACTGTTGACAAAGTAGCAGCGGTCGGTATAGATGAAAAAGCTACTGCAGCGGCTTGGGTAGCATCAGACTACTTAGCTCCGTTAGCTGCAACTTTTGCAGTTGGGGTGGTAGAAACAGGAGCTGCGGCTATTGGTATAGTTGCATTACCTGAAATTGCAGTGGGAGTTGTTGCAGTTACTGGTGCGGTAGTTGCAGTTGGCGTTGTTAATTTTTTAGCATCAACAGTTGCCAGTACATTTAAAGAGAGTTTAGACTTGAAATAGGAGGCAATATTATGAATTCAAAAATAAATAAAATTTTACCTTTTACAGGAGTATTAACAGTTTTATTCATAATCATAGCTAGACGTGGTTCCTATCCTTTGAACATGGTTATTTTAGGCGTAATGATTACTCTATTTTTACCTATTACTTTAGGTGGTATTATTTTCAGAAAGCGTCTAAAATCTAAGTGGATGTTATTAGGAGGTATTTCCGTGTGCTTGTGTGGTGGTCTAGCTTATTTTAGCATGTATTCTGAACATAATAATATTAATAATAATAATATTATTTTAATATTGTCACCTATTGTTATGTTTGTTGCCATACACTCAGGATTTAGATTTAAACTGGATAAACTAACAGGAAAAAAAGAAATTAAGATGGAGAAATTTAAGGCTAATATTATCAAATGCATATTAGTAGTTGCGGAAATAACCGCATTATATATCGCATTTATAAAATAAAATATTAATTGGAGTGATTAGTTTATGAACAAGTATTTACCAATAGGTTCAATAGTAGTATTAAAAAATGCAGATAAAAAGTTAATGATATATGGGAGGAAACAAAAGGATACTGGAAATGGTAATATACGTGATTATGTAGGATGTGTTTATCCAGAAGGAAATATAGATTTAAAACATACATATTTATTTAACCATGATCAAATTGAAAAGGTATTTTTTATAGGGTTTCAAGACTTAGAAGAGATAGAATTTAATAAAAGGCTGATTAAAGCGGAAGACAACAATATATAATAAGTTATTGATAAAACTTATCATTTGGGACTTCAAGATGAGGAACAATTTGAATTTAATAAGAAATTACAACTTCCTACAAATAAATAACGATATATGCAGATGGAATACCAAAGACTTCAGAATGAAATTTATAATTTCACTGAAGTTTTCTTTTTTATGTCAAAAGCTAAAAAGGTTGGTAAAGCTATAAGTATTGCAAACACAAATGCAAATTGAGCAAAAGCAATTAATGCTAGGATTAATAAAAAATAGCTATAGATAGGGAGGACATAACAAATGAAAAAAGTGATTGATTTGTCTTATTAGCTATGGCATTGATCTTCATACCTGGAATAGCATTTGCAGATTGGTTCATTGTAAGAGCTACCATATCACTATTTAAAGATTTTAAATATGCTGATAGAAGTGGTAGAATCCTAATAGTCATAGTAAGTATCGGTCTATTTATGAAAATGATTTACGAATGGGATAGATAGACATTAATTAGAAAAGGATGTGATAAAAATGGAATGATTACCGATTGGTTCGGTTGTGTTATTAAAGGACTGAGACAAAAGATCAATGATATATGGGATTAAACAATTTAATGAGGAAAAAAATCAGTCATATGATTATGAATGAATAAAAGGTAGCACTAATACATATTAGGTATTTTCACATATGAATTTTTTAAAATAACATAGCCTCTAGGATATAATTCTAGGGTTTTTTCTTTAACAATAGTGAGTGAAATGGTCTTATTTATTAGATTCCCTATAGTAGACAAAATAACAGGGAAATGAAGTACTTGAAGACATACAAAAATTAATAACAGGTATACATAATATAATAAATAAATTTCAGGAATCAGAAAGCAAGATAGCATGTGATATAAATGCAGTAACTGTTAGCAGTTCAACTCTTCTTGGTGCAGGGGTTTTATCTAAAAGTGATCTAATGTTGCTAGGGGTGGAAAGTGGTGTACAAGGTACTGAAAATAAAAATGGATTTAATTTAGATAATTATAATTACTTTTGGTAGTGTTCATTTTACTTATAAAGATTCTAAAAAAGGAATTGAAAAGACCTATTAATTTGTTGCTGAATATTCAAAAAATATTTTTGCTAATAGTGAATTAGATGAAAATTCAGTTAATGATTTTATTGTATACTCACGTGGATACAATAGCAATAAATAGTTATTATAACTAAATTTTATTATTTATATATTTTAACAAATACAAAATATACTCAGAGCGGTATGTTATTGGTGCATATTTTTAAACATTTTAGTTTTAAATGTTATTTTATATGGTAAAATAATAAATATATATAACTTAGAAAGGGTGATAAAATATTATGGGAATACTAGATAAATATGATGAATCAATAAAATTAACATATAATTATGCATATAGAATGTTAGTTCATTTAAAGAATATCATAGATAATTTTAATAATATAAAAAACCCAGATGATATAACGATGGAAGTTTATAGAGATTCAATTATAAAAAAGTATGAAACATTAGAAGACTTAACTTGGAAGTTACTTTCTAAAATATTTAAATCATCTGGTTTAGAGATAAACAATCCAAGAGGGTGTTATAAACAAGCGTTTAAAGAAGGGTTAATTAATGATATAGAAATTTGGAACGATATTTTATTATCAAGAAATTCTATATCTCATATTTATGATGAGCAAGATTATGAAGAAATTAAAAATAAGATAATAATTGGTTATACAGGTGCCATAGAAGATCTATTAAGTAACCTTTCAAAAGTGGTAATGTGATATGTATGGAATAGATAAAAAAGTATATAAAAGCTTGATTAATTATTTCCTAAATAATAACAATATTGAGAAAGTAATAATATTTGGGTCAAGAGCAAAAGGAATAGAAAATATAAATTCAGATATAGATTTATGTGTAAGTTATATAGGTAAAAGCAAAGGAACTATTGTAGAAGAGATTAATGATGTAATAGGAATATATTCTTGTGATATTGTTTTTATAAATTCATTAAATGAGAATATAGAAAAACAAATTGATAGGGATGGAATTGAAATTTATTCTAAAGTTAGTAGATAATTTAGACTGGTATAGGAACTATTGAAGTATATTTTATATATTTAAGTAGTTCCTTTGTTGTTAAGGCTAAAAGGGTATTTACAAATGAAAGTGGACAGAAATTTACAATTTATTACCCAGCTTGTAATTATGGCAAACCCTTAAGATATCTATGTTAGAACATATATAAATATATATATTACAAAAAAACGAAATATCTTATTACTATAGGAATAAAGATAACAATATATAAGTGAGAATTAAACTTTAAAACTCTAATAAAATATATTCCCCTTTGATAAATTTGTAATAAAACAATTAAGTTAACGATAGATCCTTATATATCAATGAACATAAGCTAATTACATATATTAATTATAGTTACAAAATAACTATAATTAAAAATTTGACTAGAATACTTAATATGAGATTTCTAATAAAAGGCATTAAGCAATAATTATTTATATGTATATTTAAAAAAAATATTTCAAAAAATAATGCTCAGTCGGGTGCTAGATTAGGCAGTTAAAAACTAATGCTTAACTCAGTTGAAGGATATATTGCACATAAAGTACATGGGGTTAAAATAGGAGAAGCAGCATTTGGTCCTGGTTTTGTGATATGTGCTATTCTTGATTGGGCTGAGGTTTGCACGAATGAGAGGGGATATCTTTCAATTAAACCAATATTTTTAGTTGAATATAAGAAAGAAATGGATATATATAAATGTATTGAGAGAATTAATTCTAATAAGTGAATTGAAATGTATAGAAATATTAGTTGTGAATTAAGTAAAATCATTATAAGGGGCAGTGAAAATAATGGATAGTTCAGGTAAAAAGAAAATAATTAAGTTGTTTGAATTCTTAAAACAATTTAACAATATAAAGAATCCAGTAATGGTGGATGTGAATAACCAACAATGGATAAAATGGATGGATAGTATTCCAGAACATGAAACAATAAAGAACAATATATTTAATTTTCAATATGATAGTGAAACTTTATTTAGTATTAATAAACCAAAGTTAAGAGAATGTCCTCTTCCACCAGAGAAAATTAATGAATGGTTAGAAAAAGGCTGGAATGATATAAGCAAGGAAGTTGTGGTAAAGCAATACATAGAGAAAATCGAATATGAGATAGATTCTGATAATAATGAAGTGAGTAAGCTAGTAACAATAAGGTTAGAAGAAGATAATGATAGATTAAATTTACTTAATATATGGAAAGAATCAAGATCCAAATGGGCCCAGGAAGAAAGTAAGGCAAGAAAAGCGGATGCTGTATACAATGAATTGTACTCACTTTATTCAATTTTAAAGAAGGAAGCAGAAGCTTTAGAATTAGTTCTAGGCGATGGTATTTTAAGTTATTGCGGAAATAAAGTGATAAACCATCCGATATTATTGCAAGCTGTAAATTTAGTATTTGATGCAAATATTCCACAGTTTCAAATTAATATATCGCAGGAAAGAGGACCAGAGTTATATAAGAGTCTATTTAGTAATATAACTGAGTCTAATTATGAGCTATTATCAAGCATATATGAGGAGTTTGAAATTGGTCAATTTACACCATATGAAATCTCTGAAAGCAATTCATTTTTAACTAGACTTTCACATGCACTAGCGTCAGATGGAACATTTTTAGAAAATTTAGAAGAATATGAAAAGGTAAGAAATTATCCGCAAATTTATAGACGACCTGTATTGTTTGTACGAAAAAGAAATCTTGGATATGGTGTAGCCATAGATTCAATAATAGAAGACATCGATAATGCACAATCATTGCCAGGCTTTTTATGTGATATAGTTGGAATTGAAAATGATAATCCAAAAGTAGAAGAGCAAAGTAACAAGCCTGAAAACAATTTTTTAAGTGTGAATGGAATAGATGAAGATATATTATTAACAAAGCCAGCTAATGCAGAACAATTAGCGGTAGCAAAGCACTTAGAGAGAAATGGTGCAGTTTTAGTTCAAGGGCCTCCAGGTACAGGAAAAACTCATACAATTGCTAATATGGTGGGTCACTTATTATCACAAGGAAAGAGTATATTAATTACTAGTTACAGTGAAAAGGCTTTATCCGTTTTAAAGGAAAAGGTGGTGGAAGAGCTACAATCATTATGTCTAAGTTTATTAGCTACTACAGAAGGTAGACGTGAAATGGAGAATAGTTTAGATGTTATTAATGAAAATAGGTCTACATTAGAACCAAGCGATTTAAAATCAAAAGTTGAGAGTTTAGGAAAAGAAAGAAAAAAAATTATTGATAAATTAAATAATCTTAAGATGGATTTGAAAAATGCAAGAATTAACGAATATAGGGCTATAATTATTTCTGGAGAAGAATATAGACCAATTGACGCTGCAAAGTATATTAATAAGCATAGAAGTGATGCGGCTTGGATGCCTACTCCAATAATTTTGGGTAAAAGTTTATCCTTAAATGAAGAAGAAATAAACGAGATATATTCTAGTAACAGTAAAATAAATTTAGAAGAGGAAAAGGAATACGATAGTAAACTGCCGAATATAAGTGAATTAACAACGCCAATTGAATTTAATGAAATAATAAGTCAGAAAAACGAATTTAGCAGTGAAAAATTATCAAGCGGACTAGAGTATTGGAATAGTGAAGTAGCAGTTAGATATACGATATCTGAGCTTAGTGGCATTAGGGACAGGGTAAATGGAGCGTTGCTTAGTATAGATATAAACACTCCATGGGTATTAGAAACTATTCAGTCTGCTAAAGAACACACCTTAAAAAATAGTTGGAGTTTATTAATAGATGAGATTAACTTAACTTACAAACTATCTATTGATTGCTTAGAAAGTATACTAACATATAATCCTCAGTTTAATGATATAGAGCTCGGTTGCGATGTGGATAGTCTATTAAAATCTATAATTGAGAAACTTGAAAATGGAGGAAAGATAACAAGGGTAAATTTATTTTTGAATAAGCCATTGAAGAATTTTATAAATGCTTGTAGAGTGAATGGTAATGTGCCGAATAAAACAAATGAATTTAAAGCATTAAATAATTATCATAGGTTACTTGTGGCAAGGGGAAAATTGAAAAATAGGTGGAACAGGCAAATCGCAGTTTTAGGTGCAGAGCAAGTTGACGATATGGGAGAGGATTTTGAATTAACTTGTAAGAAATATTGCTTAATAATTGAAGATAATATAAATTGGTATGAAAGAAAATGGAATCCAATAATTAAGGATATAGATGCATGTGGTGTAAACCTAGAAAGACTAAAAAATGAACCTGATTTGTCTAGTAATAAATTTAGTAATCTTAAACATATAAAGTTAGATTTTGGTAAAAAATTAATAGAAATTATAGAGGCACAAATATATAGAATACAATACAATGAAATAAATAATAATAAAAAGAAAATTGAGAATGTGGTTAATGAGTTTTCTAAAAATTATAATAGTAAAATAATTAATGAATTACAAACAGCTGTAATAAATGAAGATGTAGATTTATACAATGAGTGTTATGAGTCCATAAAATCAATAAAGGAACTTGGCAAGTATATTGAAAGAAGAAGGGAATTATTACAAAAACTAGCGATAACCGCTCCTGCTTGGTCATATGAAATTACAGAAAGACAAGGTGAATTTGGAAAGGCTAAAGCTCCAGCTAATATTAAAGAGGCTTGGCTATATTGTCAATTTGTAGAAGAGATTAACTATAGAAATAGAATTTCTATAGATGAGGTTCAACAGAGCATAGCTTTCTTAGAAGAGTCATTTAAAAATAATACATCAGAGTTAGCATTTAATAAAGCATGGTTATATAAATTGGATGAATTCAACAATAATAAAAAACAAATACAAGCAATTGAAGGTTGGAGACAACTAATAAGAAAGATAGGTGCGGGAAAAGGCAAGAATGCACAGAGGCTAAAAGCAGAGGCAAGGAAGTTAATGCCTCGATGTCAGAGTGCAGTTCCAGTTTGGATTATGTCATTAAACAAAGTGGTAGAAAATTTTAATCCAAAGGAAAATAAATTTGATGTTGTTATTATCGATGAAGCAAGTCAGGCTGATGTTATGGCATTAGTTGCATTATATTTAGGTAAACAAGTAATTATAGTTGGTGATAATGAACAGGTCAGCCCACTCGCTATTGGAGAAAAAACCGAAGATATGGAAAGACTGGTCAAAGAATATCTATATGACATTCCGAATCATTTTCTATATTCAGGTAAATTTTCAATATATGATCTTGCACAAGCATCTGGATATCAACCAGTTAGATTAAAAGAACATTTTAGATGTGTACCAGAAATTATTGAGTATTCAAATATTTTATCTTACAATGGTCAAATAAAAGCACTTAGGGAAACTAGTGAGGTTAAAACAAAACCACCAATAATAACATATAGAGTTTGTGGTGGCATATCCGATAAGAAAACAAATCAAAAAGAGATTGAAGCCGTAGTATCATTAATATTAGCTTGCTGTGAAAATGAAGAGTATAATGGTAAAACATTTGGAGTAATAACTTTAAGGGGAGAAAAGCAAGCAACTCTTATAGATAGGTTATTGCAAAGTAAAATGGCACCAATAGAGTATGACAATAGAAATATTTTATGCGGAAATCCAGCAAATTTTCAAGGCGATGAGCGAGATATCATTTTTTTATCAATGGTTGATGCAAATGCTGGTGAAGGCCCTATGAGATTAAACTCATATGGAACTGATAATTTGTATAAAAAGAGATATAATGTTGCAGTAAGTCGTGCGAAAGATCAGCTTTGGCTTGTTTATTCTATGGATTCAGACAATGATTTGAAGACTGGTGATATTAGAAAAGGGTTAATTGAATACTGCAGAGATTATAAATCAAGACAAATTGATTTTGAAAAAAATGTATTAAAGGCAGAATCAGAGTTTGAAAAGAGAGTGATGAAATATCTTATTGAAAAAGGATATAAAATCTCACCACAATGGGAAGTTGGTTCGTTTAGAATAGATATGGTTGCCATTTATAAGAATAAAAAAGTAGCAATTGAATGTGATGGTGAACAGTGGCATGGTGAAGATAAATTGGAAGAGGATATGAATCGCCAAGGAATTCTTGAAAGGCTTGGATGGAGGTTTATTAGGATTCGTGGGAGTGAATTCTTTAGCGGCGAAGAGGTCGCAATGGAGAATGTAATTCGTAAATTGAATGAACTTGATATATATCCCGATGAAAAATCAGATGCATTAACGCAAGATGAATGTGGACTTAAGGAAAGAATTATTGTTAGGGCAGATGAGATAAGAGATTCGTGGATATTTGATGTTACTGAATAATAATATTTAGTGGATTTACTTTAATAGTAAGTCCTTTTTTTATTTAGAGGAAATCTAAATAACCTCTTAGAAATTCTTTGGATACCAATAAAGTCTACGGTTATTATTGCCAACCCTAAAACAATAATGAAGAAAACGAAATGTCCTAAGGTAATTCAAAATCTTATATATAAATATGATCAGTTAACAACTCTATTAAACAAGGAATTAAGTTCTGCAAAAAATGATCCGGAAATGAGAGAGAAGCTAATGCATGAGATAGCTGATTATCTTGTAGAAAATAATAAACCTATCAAATTTGATAATAAAGCCATATATGGTTTTTAGAAATGCTGAGATGGAAATACTTATTAAAGCTAATCCCAAATCAAAGGGTGAATTACATATGGTTAAAGGGTTTGGAGATAAGAAAGTTGAGAAATATGGGGAAAATTTATTCTTTTATACTAATTTAAAGGAAATTAAAGTTAAGTGCTGAATATTGGTATTAGAGTAAATGTTTAAAAATGAAAAATTATGTCTAAGACGCAAAGTTAGAAAAAGATAAGTAGGGGCTATATCAATATTAATAATTATTATATTTCGATTAAATAAATCATATAATATAGAATATATTTATAGAAAGTCAATTACAGTTAAAATAGTATTAACCTATATATTATTAATTCCTTTTTATTGGTGAAATTATATTATATCTTCAAATTTTCCTAAACTTGCGATAGATAATGCATCATTTCTATCATTTT
>NZ_CALEVF010000178.1 GCF_937920395.1 uncultured Clostridium sp.
CTGGTTGTGAAATAGATTTGTACTCAGGGTTTAAAACTGTGGATTATTCTGTGGATTCTGTGGAAAATTATGTAAATAAAATTAACTTATCCACAGAAAGTGGTAAAATTGGTCATAAAGGATACATAACAGACATACTAAAACCACAAGATTATAGAACGGTTATTTGTTGCGGACCAGAAATTATGATGAGAAAAGTTATAACTATGTGTAACGATGTTTACGTTCCAGTATATGTGTCTATGGAAAATCATATGGCATGTGGAATAGGTGCATGTCTTGTTTGTACTTGTAAAACTAAGGGTGGTAATAAGAGAACGTGTAAAGATGGCCCAGTGTTTAACGGAGATGATTTGATATTTAATGACGTTTTGCAGGTTGTTAATACAGCTCCAAAGGAGATGATTTAATGACTAAAGTAGAGTTATGTGGAGTAGTTTTAAAAAATCCTATTATAGCTGCATCTGGAACTTTTGGATTTGGCGATGAATATAAAGATTATTACGATGTAGGAAGACTTGGTGGCATATCTGGCAAGGGTCTTACACTACATAGTAAACAAGGTAATGATGGAATAAGAATTTATGAATCACGTGGTGGAATGCTAAACAGTGTAGGGCTTCAAAATCCAGGTATTGAAAAGTTTATAACTGAGGAACTTCCATTGATGGTTAAGTGCGACACAGCTATAATCGCAAATGTTGGTGGTAGCACGGTTGAGGAATATATGGCCGCAATAGAAAGATTAAATAATGAGGCAGTAGATATAATTGAGTTAAATATATCTTGTCCTAATGTACTATGCGGAGGTATGGCTTTTGGAATTAAATCAAAAGTGGCATATGACGTTGTACGCCAGGTGAAAAGTGTATGTAAAAAACCTCTTATGGTTAAGTTATCACCAAATGCAGAGGATATAGTAGATATGGCGTATAAATGCTGCGAAGCTGGAGCGGATGCTTTATCTTTAGTAAATACTTTCAAAGGTATGGCAGTAGATATACATAGTCGTCGTGCAGTATTTAATAACATATATGCAGGGGTATCCGGACCGGCAATAAAACCAATGGCACTTAGAATGGTTCATGAAGTATGCAAAGCCGTAAATGTTCCAGTTGTAGGCATGGGTGGTATATCAACATTTGAAGATGCAATAGAATTTATAATGGTTGGAGCGCAGGCAGTTGGAGTTGGAACTGCAAATTTCATAAAACCTGATGTTTGTTTAGATATAATAGAGGGAATTGAGAAGTATATGATAAAAGAAGGCATTAAAGATCTAAGTGAGATTAGAGGAATTATATAAAACAGGAGGAGATTATATGAATATAAATGTTTTAGATATATTAAAAGAATCAGGTGCATTACTCGAGGGACATTTTCTTTTGTCATCAGGAAGACACAGCAATAGATATTGTCAATGTGCAAAATTGCTTCAGTATCCGGATAAGGCTGCCAAGGTTCTTAGTATGGTAGTTGACAAAATTCATGACATAGATTTTGATATAGTAGTTGGACCTGCAATGGGCGGAATAATAGTAGCTTATGAAGTAGGTAGACAAACTGGAAAGCCTGCTATATTTACTGAAAGAGTAGACGGAAGGATGGAGCTTCGTCGTGGCTTTGAAATTACTAAAGGACAAAAAGTTTTAATTACAGAGGACGTAGTGACTACTGGTAAATCTTCTTTAGAAACAATAGAAGTTTTAAAAGGACTTGGAGCAGAAGTAGTTGGTATATGTTGCATAGTAGATAGAGGAAGTAGCGCTATTGATTATCCAATATACAGTGCTATAAAACTTGATATCGAAAGTTATGATCCAGCGAATTGCCCACTTTGTAAAAGTGGATCACCATACATAAAACCTGGAAGCCGTAACATAAAATAAGAGGGGATCCATTTTCTTCGTCAATGCTATAACGAGAAGTATATATTGCTTGAATGATTTCGCTTTGCTAAGTAATTCTAAAATTTGATTTATTAATATCTGTTAAAAAATGCAAACTCGCGTTGCTCAAACATGCATTTTTATTTACGCAGCTATCAATAAATTAAATTAAGAATTACTAAGCTTGCTCAAATGCATTTTTCGCAATATATACTTTTGTTAACATTTGCGAAGAAAATTCTCTAGTTCGGTGAAAGGGCGGAGAGTATCTTTTGAAAAATATGTGTGAAGGTAAGCTCCAAATGGAGGCTTACCTTATTTAGGGTTAATTTAATATATTTTGTAATGAAGCAAGCTCCAATGGAGGCTTGCAATATTAAAATTTAAAGGTAAAAAGTGAAATACAAAACATTCTATATTTTTAATATAGTTCTTAGCAAATCTAATGATTGTGATCAGTTTTTAAATATACTTTGTTTATTTAAGTTAAGTTGACTTGATGTTAGCTGAATGAATAATTCCTCAATTGCTGATATGCTTGCTACAGCACAAAGTATATACAGCAATATAGTTGTATGAATATAGGGAAGCATTAGTGGGAATATGAATAAAACTATGCCGGTAATTTTGTTCCCATAAGTGTGAAGACTTGCAAATGTCTTGTATTTTTTAAGAGCTATAGCCATGGATGTTAGTCTTAAAATTGCAATTGAAATAACCCAGTTGATGATTTTAGTTGATGGATTTATGATTGGATAAAGTATAAATAATAGTACACCTATCATTATCATGTCAGCTATGGAATCAAGTTTTGCACCAAGTGTGCTTATTGTCAGCGTCTTTCTTGCGATAAATCCATCCATAATATCACTTAATCCACAGATAATATATATTACAAAAAAGGCTAGACTTAATGGGATAACTAAAATCAAAACAAGAGAAAAAAATATTCTACTAAAGGATATATAATTTGGTATTGATTTCATCTTATCACCTCCATTATTAATTCTTAGTAGATATTCGCCAATAGTTTATTAAATAAGAAAAAGGATACAATAATATTTTTATTTGATTTTTAGAATATATATTAATTTTAATAAAATTATAACATATTTTCTATATTATAATTTGTATTTTCATCTTTAAAATTATTAATGAAACTGGCAAATTTATTTAGGTACGCAAAAACAATAAGACCACCTTATCAAGAAAAGTTGCATTATATAAAAAGTAAAATATGTTATATTTATTATATGGTATAATTGGGTAAACAAGATTTATATGAGGAGGACGTTATATGGGCATTTGTGATAAGGTTTCAAAAGGGGTAAACATAAGTGGTTCACATTCAAAAAATATAGATAATTTTAAGATAAATAATATTACAAGTAATGATATTCCAGAAATTCGTAAGTGCGTTAGTGAATGTTATCCACTTGATTTGCATACACCATATACATATTGGGTAATTGCTAATTTTTTTAGTGAGTGTTCATTTAAAATTTCCTATGATAATAAGATTATAGGATTTATAACTTCCATAAAATCATTCAATAATGTATTTTTTATATGGCAAATGGCGATATTGCCTGATTTTAGAAAAATGGGCTTATCTCAAATTCTAATTGATAATGTTGTTGAAGTGATAAAAAAACAAAATATATATTCACTTTATGTCTCGATTGATGCAAATAATATAAAATCAAAACATTCATTAAGTAAATATGCAACAAATAAAAATTATACATTTGTAAAAAGTGGAGAATTACATATAACAGATTTATTAATAAAAGACTTTGCTGAAAACGAAAATATCTACGAGTTATCTTTTCGCATATAATGTAAGCAATATATGTAAAGTACGTTAAAATAATTTAACGTTTCAGCTCCTTAGGAGATGATTTAATAGTTGAGTAAAAAACAGTACTTAAAATAATAATGCCTCCTAGGATTTCTCTTAATGTTGGAATTTCTCTTAAGAGAAAAACAGCAAAAACAATACCGTAAACTGGCTCGAGACTAGCAATAATACTTGCTGTTTGCGTTTTGATGTTTTTTAAACCATTTATGAATAATGAATGAGAAATTCCAGTAAAAACAATACCTAATAACACAAGTACTAATATATCTTTAAGACTAAAAATTGGTTTATTCAAAAATAAAAAAGGAATTAGTACAATAGTAGCAATAGATTGTTCATAAAAAGCAATTACAATGCTTGAATATTCTTTTACAAATCTTTTATTAAGCATTGATAAAATAGCATATGTAAATCCAGATACTATTCCCCACATAACTCCTTTTGTTGAACTGTTTCCAAATTGAAACTTTGGAATAACAAGCATGACCCCTAATAATGTAACAATCGCAATTAAAACATCAAACAACTTAAGCCTTTCCCTTAAAAAAAACGGCTCCAAAAAAGTTACAAAAACAGGGAATGTTGAAAATGTTAATAATCCTATCGCTACTGTCGACACTTGAATTGACTCAAAAAAGGTACTCCAATGAATTGCTAAGAGAACTCCCATTATTATCAAATAAAAATAATGTTTTTTCTTCTTTAGTTTTAGTTCCTTCTTAACATATAAAATAAGTATCAATAAAAAAATACTTGAAAAGAAAGCTCGCCCAAGAACTATTATTGTTGAAGGAAGCATAAGAAATTTCCCGAATAATCCTGATAAACCAAATAAAAAAACTGCTGAATGAATTTCCATTAAATTTTTATTCTTCATATTCATATAATAGCCCCCTAGACAATGATCCCAAATAGATATAAATTATATCATCATTATATGAATGAGGTAGTAATTAGTAAGTATTAATCAAAAACAAGCGCCTATGATATACTTTAAAAATAGAAACTATTTTTGTAAATATGAGGTTAATAAGCATGATATATCCATATTAAATTAATTATGATAAAGAATCATCCCAAAATCACAGAGAGTTTGAGCCTTTTCTTGACACGAGTCTAAAAAATCTGAGAGCGGATTGTGAAAAATGTTTTGGGTTATATTTGGACATGTTTTTTTATTGAACTTATTTAGTACTAGTATTTATAGTTTTTTATTAATTAATTTTTCTACAAAAGTTTTTGTAATTAATTGTGGTCTTGTAATAGCAGATCCAACAACTAAACTAAAAATACCTAATTGTTTTACTCGTTCAGCTTTTTCTGGCGTATTAATATTACCTTCTGCAATAACTTTGTTAGAAACTTTGTTTAGAATTTGTCGTAAGATATCAAAATCATTTTCTTCAATTTTGTCGCCTTCACTTTGTTTTGTATATCCCACCAATGTTGTTCCGATAAAATCAAACCCTAGTTCATCAGCATATATGGCTTCTTCCACAGTAGAACAATCTGCCATTAACAATTGATTAGGATACTTTTTACGAACTTGCTTATAAAAAGTAGTTAGTTTTAAATTACAAGGACGAATGGAGCTGGTTGCATCTAATGCAATAATTTCAGGACCAACCTCTATCAGCTCATCGATTTCTTTCATCGTTGGAGTTATATAAACTACGCTATCTTCATAGTCCCTTTTTATGATACCAATAATAGGAAGTTTTACATTTTTTCTAATTTCGATAATATCTTCTTTCGTATTGGCTCTTATTCCAGCTGCACCACCTTCTGCTGAAGCAAGGGCCATTTTCCCCATAATGAAAGAAGAGTATAACGGCTCATCAGGTAAGGCTTGGCAGGAAACAATTAATCTACCTTGTAAGTTTTCTATCCTTTTATCCATTTGTAATAGCACTCCTTTTTCTTTAAACGGTTACACTAAGTATAGATGTAAATGAGAATAATTTCAATGGAAAGAAAGATTTTAGTGTAAATGTAATATAGTATGAACTTTCTCCAGAAGTGATCTGATATAAGAAGAGCAAAACATTAGAATTTCTTTATCAACTTTCACGTTTCAATCTCTTATTTCAGGTCACGCAGGAGAAATTTCATATGGATGCTATTTGATATTAAGCAAAGTATCTATTAATGCTTGAAGCTTCTTAGTTTTATCTTTATCCATTGCTTCCACACCTTTTAATTTATAAGGTATCGATAACTCTTCATATTTACTAACTCCTAGAACATGATATGAAAGAAGTTCTACTTTATCTAAATTAGGTACCTCTTCCTTAATAATTTTTGCAAGGTTTGTTATATGCTCTATAGAATCTGTAATTCCGGGTACAACAACATGCCGTACCCAAACCCTAGATTTTGATTGTCGTAGGGCTTCTAAAAATATATTAACATCTGTTGTATCTTTTCCTGTTAGAGCAACATAACCTTTACCAGTTGTTTGTTTTATATCGAGTAGTACTAAATCTGTATACTTTAATATTTCATCATAACTACCATCACCAAAACCGGCAGTGTCTAGAGCAGTGTGAATGCCATTTTGTTTACACAATTTTAAACACTCAAGTAGAAATTCTGGTTGAAGCAGTGGATCTCCACCTGAGAAAGTAACTCCTCCGCCAGATCTATTAAAATACGGCTTAAATCTAATGATTTTTTGAACGATATCTTCAGGACTCATTTCTGTTCCACCACTCAACTGCCAAGTATCAGGATTATGGCAATAGGCACATCTCAATTTACAACCTTGAAAGAAAACTACAACTCTTATTCCAGGACCATCAACTAGTCCCATAGTTTCGATAGAATGGATTTTACCTTTTACCATATATATTCCCCCTTAGCTTTGAATGAAATAATTTTATGTTGAAAATTTTTATATTCATTTCATATTAAAACAAAAATGAAAATTATTTTTGCTTTAATATGGAATGAAATTATTTATTAAATTTATATAAAGTGAGAAGTACTTATAATAAGTACCTCTCATAATATACATTATTTTAAAATTAATTAGATTTTTTTATGGAAAGTTCTGCTTATAACTTCAAGTTGTTGTT
>NZ_CALEVF010000179.1 GCF_937920395.1 uncultured Clostridium sp.
AAAGATTTTCCTCTTCTATATACTGTTCTAAATTCAGTATTCTTTCTAATTCTGTATTTCTTAACATTAATCTTCATATTAGCCGCCCTCTTTTCCGCAAATTGCAGAAAAAGGCCACATTAGCGGCCCTTATGCTGTCAATCTTTTTCTACCTTTTTGTCTTCTTTTTTGAAGAATATTTCTGCCAGAAGCGGTTTTCATTCTCTTTCTGAATCCGTGTTCTTTTTTTCTTTGTCTTTTTTTCGGTTGGTAAGTCATGAACATATCTGCTACACCCCCTTATTTAACCATAACATCTTTGCAACCATCTTCCAATCGCATATTTATGGTTTTACTATTAGATTATATAGTCACATACGCATATTGTCAAGATAAGCATTTTTATTAATATTGTTAATATTTTTTATATTTATATATTTTTTTGTGGATAACTTCTTGAACACCGTGTTAATTTTTGATATTATATAAGAAAGAACTGTGCATAACCTGTTTTTTTTAAAAGTTATTCACAACTTGTGGACAAAACTGTGAATAACTACTACAATATTGTCTTAAACTTCTTTTTTCTTATATACTTTTTACTATATTAGCGGATTTATTCTTTTTTTAATCTGTTAATAACTTTTTTTATATATTGTTAACAATTTATTTTTAGCTAAACATATAAACATAGTTATTAACATGTGTATATTTTTAACACTATTTATCAACAGCTTACAATATATTATTTTATTGTTTATAACTCTGTTTATATATTGTTTGTTTTTACATAAAAAATTTTTTTATTTGAACTGGAGGGTAGAAAATGAGCACCCAAATTAAAGATATCTGGGAAAAAACCTTAAATATAATAAAAGGTGAACTTACAGAAGTTAGTTTTAATACTTGGATTAAAAGTATAGAACCTATGGCCTTAGATAATAATACATTTAAATTAGGTGTTCCTAATAATTTTACTAAAGATATTCTGGAAAATAGATATAAGGATTTAATAATGAATGCAGTTAAATTACTTACTTCTAAAACATATAAAATAGAATTCTTTATATTATCTGAAGAAGTCGCCGAAATTGAGACCCCTAAAGCTAAACGAGAAGCCGAGAGACATAATCTCATTGTTAATGATGAAATGTCTGCAACACTAAACCCTAAATACACCTTTGATTCTTTTGTCATTGGCAATAGTAATAGGTTTGCTCACGCTGCATCTCTCGCTGTAGCTGAATCTCCTGCTAAAGCATATAACCCACTATTTATTTATGGTGGTGTTGGACTTGGTAAAACGCATTTAATGCACGCAATCGGTCATTATATATTAGCAAATAATCCGAAATCTAAGGTTGTTTATGTATCTTCTGAAAAATTTACAAACGAACTTATCAATTCTATTAAAGATGATAAAAACGTAGAATTTAGAAATAAATACAGAAATGTAGACGTACTTTTGATTGATGATATTCAATTTATTGCAGGTAAAGAACGTACACAAGAAGAGTTTTTTCATACATTCAATGATCTTCATGAAGCAAATAAGCAAATTATTCTATCTAGTGATAGACCTCCAAAAGAGATACCTACTCTAGAAGATAGGTTGAGATCACGATTTGAATGGGGTCTTATAGCTGATATACAACCACCAGATTTTGAGACTAGAATTGCTATTTTAAAAAAGAAAGCAGATGTAGAAAATTTAGACATTCCAAATGAGGTACTTGTTTATATTGCAACAAAAATAAAATCCAACATAAGAGAATTAGAAGGTGCACTTATTAGAATAGTAGCATTCTCTTCACTAACTAATAAAGAGATTGGAATAGATTTAGCATCAGAAGCACTTAAAGACATTATTTCTAGCAGAAATTCAAAACAAGTAACTATTGAGCTTATTCAGGATATAGTTTCTAGCTATTTTAATCTAAAAATTGAAGATTTTAAATCTTCAAGGCGAACTAGAAACATAACATTTCCAAGACAAATTGCAATGTACTTATGTAGAAAACTTACAGATATGTCGCTACCTAAAATAGGTGAAGAGTTTGGAGGCCGTGATCATACAACGGTAATCCATGCATGCGAGAAGATCTCAAATGGTCTTAAAGTTGATGAAAATCTACAAGATAACATAGCAGAATTGACTAAAAAGATAAGCCAAAAATAATATAATCACGTTACTAACAAATGTTAATACTATTTATATATACTCCTGTGCATAAAATAATATGTAAAACCCAACTGTTGATATTGTGGATAACTGTGATTTTTTTTTGCATACTTATCCACAATTAGTTTTACCAAGCTTTGTTACGTAGTAACGCATGAGATAGGTTTTTAACATATCAACAGCCCCTACTACTATTACTACTATAATTTATTATTATCTTACCTATCTTTTATCAATTTCCCATGTGGATAAGGAGGTCTTTTTTTTATGAAATTTATATGTGAAAAATCAATGTTACAAGAAGCAATTTCAAATGTTCAAAAAGCAATTACTGGAAAATCAACAATGCCTGTATTACAAGGAATATTACTAGATGCCAGAAATGGTGAAGTAACACTTATAGGATCTGATATAGATTTAAGTATTGAAGCTAAAATTACTGCAGACATTATGGAAGATGGAAGTGTTGTTTTAGATTCTAAGCTTTTCGGTGAAATTATAAGAAAGTTACCTAATAGCGCAGTAGAAATAAGTTCGGATGAAAATAATTCTATTAAAATAGTTTGTCAAAAGTCTTATGCAACTATAATACATATGGATAGTGAGGATTATCCTAGCTTGCCTGATATAATTGAAAATATGGTTTTTTCAATATCTCAAAAATTATTAAAAAACATGATGAAGGGAACTATCTTTGCAGTTGCTCAAGATGAAACTAGACCAATTCTAACTGGAGTTTTGTTTGAAATAAAAGATAAGAAACTTAATTTAGTAGCATTAGATGGCTATAGAGTTGCATTTAGAAGTGAGCCAGTGGATAATGATTCTAGTATAAATGCTGTAATTCCAGGTAAGACATTAAGTGAAGTATCAAAAATACTAGAGGAAACAGATGAAGTAGTAAATATAACATTCACACCAAATCATATTTTATTTAATCTTGGAAAAACTAAGGTGATATCAAGGTTACTAGAAGGTGAATTTATAAAATATAGCTCAATAATACCAGAAGAATATAATTTGAAAATAACAGTTAAAAGGGCCGAATTACTAAATTGTATAGAACGTGCTTCTTTGATGGCAAAAGAGGGAAATACCAATCTAGTTAAATTTAATATAGAAGAAGATAACATGATAATCACATCCAATTCTCAATTGGGAAAGGCTAGAGAAGAAATAAATATAATTCTGCAAGGAGAGCCACTTCAAATTGCATTTAACTCAAAATACCTAATTGAACTCCTTAAAATAATGGATGAAGAAGAAATTGTTATGGAATTTTCTAGCGGTGTTAATCCATGTGTTGTAAGAAATAAAGAAAAAAACAACTGCACATACATGGTATTACCAGTAAGAATAAGAGCAACAAATAATTAAATAAGTATATCTAAAAAAATTAATATAAAGGCGGTTTTAAAATGAATGAAATACAAGTAGATACAGGTATAATAAAATTAGATGCTTTTTTAAAGTGGGCTGGAATAGCATCACAAGGGTCGGAAGCAAAATTTTATATAAAAAATGAAGAAGTTAAACTTAATGGTGTTGTAGAAACTCAAAGAGGTAAAAAATTAGTCAAGGGTGACATAATTGAATTTAATAATGAGTCATATAAAATAATTTAAATAAATTTAATAACAAAAGTTTTAATTATAAAAAGTGCATCGGAAAATTATAAAATAATATTCGGTGCACAATTTATGCCTAAAATAAAAAAAACATAAGAATTTATTTATACATATAAAATAATAAAATTATATATATATGTTATAATCTTAATAGGTGATTGTATGCATGTAAAATATTTACAACTCAAAAATTTTAGAAATTATACTGAATTAGTTATAGAGTTAAATAAAGGTACAAATGTATTTGTAGGAGATAATGCTCAAGGAAAAACAAATATTTTAGAGGCGATTTATTATTGTAGTTTGGCTAAATCTCACAGAACCAATAGAGATAAAGAATTAATAAATTGGAATGGTACGGAAGCATATATAAAGCTTTATGTATGCAAAACAAGACTGGATAAAAAAATAGAAATTAAAATTTTTAAAGAAGGTAAAAAAGGTGTTAATATAAATTCTATAAAAGTTCAAAAATTATCAGAGCTTGTAGGTAGTTTTAATGTGATTATGTTTTCTCCTGAAGATTTAAATATAGTTAAAGAATCTCCATCATATAGACGTAAATTTTTAGATATTGAACTGTGTAAACTAAGCCGCAGGTATTATTACAATTTAGCCCAATATAAAAAAATCTTAAATGAGAGAAACTTAGCTATAAAAAAATGGAATACAAATAGTGATATTATAGATGTATATGATAGACAACTTAGTGAATTTGGTGCAGTAATAATAAAAGATAGAATAGCTTATATAGAAAAATTAAATAGATTATCAAAAACAATACATAGCAACATAACATCTAAAAGTGAGGTAATTGATATTAAATATCTAACCCCTATTAAGGATTTAGATAACATAAAAGAAAACTTTTATTTGCTTTTATGTAAAAATAGAAAAAGGGATATAGAAACTAGAACCACATCAGTAGGACCTCATAGAGATGATTTTTCTATACAGCTAAATGGTATCGATGCTAGAATATTTGGATCTCAAGGTCAGCAAAGAACTTCAGTTTTAACAATTAAGTTTGGAGCGCTTGAAATAATAAAAGAACTTACTGGAGAATACCCAGTATTGTTACTTGATGATGTTTTGTCTGAATTAGATACAAAAAGGCAAGAATATATATTAAATTCTATAAAAGAAGTTCAAACGTTAATTACATGCACTGGAGTTAATAATATAAGAAAATATTTAAATCCTGAAAGTAAGATATTTGAAGTTATGGCAGGTGAAGTAAAAGAAATTATATAGATTTAAATAATATAATTAATTATGGAGGAGGATATGTTATGTTTTTACATTTGGGAGAAAATGTAGTGGTACCTATAAAAGATATTATAGGAATATTTGATATAGAAGCCACTATGTATAGCTCAGACACTATCCAATTTTTAAGAATGGCTGAAGAAGATGGTTTTGTAGAAAGGATAACAAAGAATACTGCTAAGTCTTTTGTAATCGCTGAGGTAGATAAAAAAAGTAAAATATATCTATCACCAATATCATCGCAAACTTTATGTAAGAGAACAGAAACTGTATATTATGAGCTTTAGAGTAATTTAGGAGGATATACATGGAAATAAATAATGTTTATGACGAGAGTCAAATACAAGTACTTGAAGGATTAGAAGCTGTAAGAAAAAGACCTGGTATGTATATAGGAAGCACCAGTATTCGTGGGCTTCATCATCTTGTTTATGAAATTGTAGATAACAGTATAGATGAGGCATTGGCAGGTTTTTGTAAGAATATTAATGTAATAATACACCAGGATAATTCTATCACTGTCATAGATGATGGTCGTGGTATGCCGGTAGGAATACATCATAAAATGAAAATACCTACTGTAGAAGTTATAATGACAGTACTTCATGCAGGTGGAAAATTTGGTGGTGGAGCATATAAAGTATCAGGTGGTCTTCATGGTGTTGGTTCATCTGTAGTTAATGCACTGTCTGTTGTTTGTGAAGTAGAAGTTAAAAAAGATGGCCATATATGGAAACAAACTTTTGCTAAAGGAAAAACTACAAGTACACTTGTAGATATAGGAACAACTACTGAACATGGAACAAAGGTATTTTTCACTCCGGATCCAGAAATTTTCGAAGAAATTAATTTTGATTTTGAAACACTATCACAAAGATTAAGAGAACTAGCTTTTTTAAATAAAGGATTAAGAATAACCTTAACAGATGAGCGAGACGGTAAGAATCACGAATTTTTGTATGAGGGTGGAATAAAATCATTTGTAGATTATTTAAATAGAAATAAAGGAACAATTCATGAGACCATATACATGGAAGGAAGCAAGGATGATTATGTTGTTGAAATAGCACTTCAGTACAACGATACATACACGGAAAACATATTTTCTTTTGCTAACAATATAGATACTGTAGAGGGTGGAACACACCTAGTTGGTTTCAAAACTGCTTTGACAAGAGTAGTAAATGATTATGCTAAAAAATTTGGGTTTTTAAAAGATAACGATAAAAATTTATCAGGAGAAGATGTTCGTGAAGGTCTTACAGCAGTTATATCTATAAAAC
>NZ_CALEVF010000180.1 GCF_937920395.1 uncultured Clostridium sp.
TATGTCAAGAATAGTGATAGCACTTGGGGGGAATGCCCTCCAAGCAAACCCAAAAGATACTACTGCAAAGGCACAATTAATAACCGCAAAACAAACTTCAGAGACTATTGTAGATTTAATCGAAGAGGGTCATGAGATAATTGTTGCTCATGGTAATGGACCTCAAGTAGGTCAAATCGTAGCTAATTATGAAGCAGCGGCGTCTATAAATAATAGTCCAGTAATGCCTTTTCCTGAATGTGGTGCTATGAGCCAAGGTTATATAGGATATCATCTACAACAAAGTATTAGGGCAGTGATGAGAAGAAGAGGAATAAATAAAGAAGTTGCTACAGTAATTACTCAAGTAATAGTAGATCCTAAGGATCCAGGATTTAAGAATCCAACTAAACCAGTAGGTTCTTTTTTTACGCAGGAGCAGGCGGAGAAATTAACAGCTGAAAAAGGATATACAATGAAGGAAGATTCTAATAGAGGGTGGAGACGAGTTGTGGCTTCACCATTACCAATTGATATTGTTGAAGAACCTATTATTATGACATTAGTTGAAGCTGGACATATTGTTATAACTGTTGGTGGAGGAGGTATACCAGTAATTGATAAAGGAAACGGTGACCTTGAAGGAGTGCCAGCTGTAATAGACAAAGACTTTGCTTCTTGTAAAATAGCGGAATTAATAAATGCTGATCTTCTTGTTGTGCTTACAGCAGTTGAACAGGTTGCTATTAACTTTGGTAAACCTAACCAAAAGAATCTTTCAAGTATGACTATAGAAGAAGCTAAAACATATATAACAGAAGGACAATTCGCTCCTGGCTCTATGCTTCCAAAAATAAAAGCGGCTCTTATCTTCGTTGAAGCAAAAAAAGGTAGGAAAGCAATTATAACCTCTCTTGAGAAAGCTAAGGATGCAATAAGTGGGGCAGCAGGAACAGTCATCATAAACTAGTTTACATATAGATTATATGATGACAAAATAGCTACAAATGTTTATATAAAATAATTTTTTATATGAGACATATTAATTTAGGTGATACATACTTAGTATTATTTAGTGCTACTTTAGTTTTTTTTTTCAAGAGAGTTTTGTTGTTATCACTCCAGTATTAATTACTGGAGTATTTTTGGATAGAGTATCGTTTAAAAGCTATGTTATTATCGGTATAGATATGATGATTAAGAGGTGATGCTACACTATTTAATGAAGCATCACCTTCAATTCGTAATTTAAATCTACAAAATTAAAAGCTTACGAATTTAAATTTATTTTACAAAAATTATAAAAATGATTTTAAACTTTTATGTCGAATTAGTCATATAAATATTAATTTACTAAAGTAAATGGAGATGATTTATATGATACAATTCAGTAAAAAAGATAAAGATAAAGTTTTAAATGCGATAAAGCAAGGTAATATAGATGATGTTGATATCGCTTTCCCAACTTAATAGATACTATCACGCTATCACAGCAAAAATGAAATTAAAGACAAGTCTAACTGATGTAGCCTTTGCAGTTACGAATTCAGAATTATTGTCTGAATTAGATTGGAATATATGGGATAATGACAGAGATTTAGAAAAAGGTCTTTTAGAATAAGGTACTATGCGAAACATGATAAATAAATATGAAGCTAAAGAAATTATAAAGTCTTATAATGAATATGTTCAGAATATTATAATGCCATAACTTAAAATATTACCTCATATACAGAGATTAGATTGTACAAGAATATTAGTAAACTTGAATAATTCTAACTTTTTTATTTCATGGATTAAATGTTCTAAACCTAGTAGCAAACCTATTCCTCCATAAAAAAGAATTATTAGGATTATAAAAAAATTAATAGGTTCTTATAAAAAAAGCTGATATAGTGTTTTAAAACTAGTATATAATACTGCAGAAGTAGTACAATATTTTTATATTAGGAAAGATTTACTAAAGAAAATTAACGGAGTGATGTTATGTTTAAGGTATTCAATTTAGAAACTAGTGAAAATTTTGAATATTATTTAGAAAACAGTAAAACTTGCACTGTTTAATAAAATAATAGAATAATAGAATAATAATATGGATTATAAGTAGATTAGGATATTGTGCTTATTTAGGAGGTAGTAAACAATAAAAAAAAGACTTATAATTGTGTACTAAATTTATTCATAACATCAAGGGCATTAGTGCAAAGTTATGCAAGTACAGATGATTCACTGAAAAGTACACAATTGTGTAGCAACATAGACAAATATGATGTAAAGAATAAGTTCATAAGCATAGTACTAGTTAATGTATTAGACACAGAGAGAGTCTATTTGGATATTCTGAAGGAGGAATTTATTCAACAGTTGTTGATTTGTACATATGTCAGAACTCACTATTTGAAGGAAAATTAATTAGTTTGTCATCAGTAAGCAAAATGATGATTCCATATTTTAATACTTATGGATATGGATCTATAGTAATCTATAAGGTAGAATGAACTTATTTGCTTACGGTCGAGTATCGAAGTAAATATAAATTGCTATTAGAAGAAATGAGAAGAAGAAAATAACAACAAGAGTTAAAAAAAGATAATGCAACAGCAAGAACAGTTAAGTAATTATTAAAGTTATAAGAAGATGATATAATATGAGTGTATTTAGAAAACAATTTTCATATTTGTAGATTGAAAGTGTTTATTTGGACGGAATGGTATAACTAGATTAATAGTAGGCATGACAAAAAGACTAAATAGTTTCAACAAAATATTAGTGAAAGTTTCATACAAAGAATGTAGATTAGTTAAATTCTATGATTATAATTATGTTGGTATTTTGAGGAAAAATAGTTTCTAAAACAACAGATTGTGGGGACAGAAAGATGAAGATATCACGTCATGCAAAAATAATTGAGATCATCCATTCTAAAAAGGTTGAAACTCAAGAACAGTTAGCAGAAGAATTAAAAAACAATGGGTTTGATATTACTCAAGCAACTGTTTCTAGAGATATAAATGAACTAAAATTAATTAAGGTTGTGAATGCATATGGAACTTACAGTTATGTTACTAGTTCTCAGGGGGATAGTTTTTTATCTAATAAATTAGCTAATATTTTTTCTCAAACTGTTCTGTATGTTGATCATGTAGATAAGTTTATAGTACTTAAGACCATATCAGGGGCTGGAGCCGCCGCAGCAGAAGCTTTAGATTCTTTGAAATTCAATGGCATTGTAGGAACGGTAGCTGGGGATAATACTGTTTTTATTTTAGTTAGAAAAGAAGAAGATACAAAAGAGATAATACATCAGGTTAAAAAAATGATTAGTGAATATGAGAAATAAGTATGTACCTATAATTAAATAGTAAGCGAATTAAAATAATAATGAGTGGGGGGTAATTAAAATTCAAAAGTTAAAACTAAACACTATTCGTACTAAATTAATTATTAGCTTGGTATCAATTTGTATAATTCCATTAATTATACTAGGGATTGGGTCTTATAGACAGTCAAAGTCAATTCTTAACAATAAATTAACGTTAACAAGTACACAAACACTTACGGAAATAAATCATGGATTATCAAATTATTTAAATGGGTTTTCTAATATACTTTTATTAACATCAAATAATTATAATTTTGTTAATGTTGATACAAGTAATAATATAAATTATATACCTGATTTGTTAAAAGGCGTAGCAGAAAGTAACAAAGATATATTAGATATATCTTATGGAACTACCACGGGCAAATTTAAAACATATCCTAATGATAAAATGCCTGCAGGTTATGACGCAACTAAGACTGATTGGTATATGCGAGCTTTAGGGCAAAAAGGTAAAGTTATAATAACTCCTGAATATATTGATAAAGGAACTGGTAAGAGCGTAATTACACTTGCAAAAACAGTAGAGAAAAATGGAAAAGTAGTTGGTGTTGTAGAAATAGATTTAACATTAAATACACTTGCGCAGCAAATATCCACAAAGAAATTAGGAAATACAGGATATGTGTTTATAGCAGAGGCATCGGGTAAGGTTTTAGCTCATCCTATACAGAAACTTATTAATACAAATACGGCTTCTAAGTTACCATTTTGGAATACAGCAAAGTCAAAGAACAGTGGTTTTGTTAATTATGATGATATGGATTCAAGTAAGTTTGGGGTATATCAAACAAACGAATTAACAGGTTGGAAGTTAGTGGCTACTTTAGATCAAAGTGAACTATCTAATGACACAAAATTTATAATACATACAACATTATTAATAATATTAATAATGGGGTTAATTTCTGTAGCTATGTCATTAGTATTAAGTAAGGGGATAGCTTATAATATTCAAAAGTTAAAAGCGGTGTTTGCTAAGGCTTCTAATGGAGACTTAACGGTATCTATTAAAGCGTTAACAAAAGATGAATTTGAAGATTTAGCCACATCGTTTAATTTAATGATTAAAAATATATTAAGTATCATGAATAATGTTACGAACTCATCAAAGACGGTATCTGAAACATCCACAACTCTTGCCAGTATGTCGGAGGAGGTAACGGCTTCTATTAGTGAAGTTTCAAGTGCAATAGAGCAAGTCTCAATAGGGGCAACTCAGCAGGCTCAAAATGCTCAAGATGGTGCTTTAGCAATGGACGACTTATCAAATAGATTAGATAAAATTAGTGATAGCTCTAATGAAATGGATAAGATTTCAAGTGGAACTAAGGATTTAGGTTCGAAAGGACTCTCTATGATAGATACATTAATTGAAAAATCAAATAAAACTAAATCATCTACTAAATCAGTTAATGAAATTATTCAAGATATGAATGAGAGCACTAAGCAAATAAATGCTATTTCTGAAACATTAGTAAGTATTACAGAACAAACTAATCTCCTATCACTAAACGCAAGTATAGAGTCTGCACGTGCTGGTGAAGCGGGTAAAGGGTTTTCTGTGGTTGCTGGAGAAATAAGAAAACTTGCTGAACAATCAAAGAATTCAACAGAGGAAATAAAGGAAATTATAGCGAATATACAGAAAAAATCGATTGCAGCTGTAAATGCTATTAAATCAACTCAAACAGTAGTAAATGAACAGGATCTAGCGGTAGGTGAAACTAAAGAAATATTTAGTGAAATTTTAAAATCAATTGATGTAATGATCACTAAAGTTGAGGAGGTAAAAATATCGATTGTTGATGTAAATGAAAAAAAACAATCTACAGTGTTAGAAATTGAGAATATTTCAGCTATATCAGAACAAACAGCAGCTTCGTCAGAGCAAGTAACTGCTTCAACTGAAGAAATCACAGCAACCATGGAGGAATTTACAAAATATTTTAGTGAACTTCAAATATTAGCTGAGGGATTAGATACAGAAATAAACAAATTTAAAGTCAAATAAGATTTTTTAAAAGATTATATAACAAACTATGTTTTGCATATAAACGGGGTACCGTAAAATAGATTAGAATTAAGTCATAAGATATATAGATATAGATAACATCATCCTATTGAATGGTTACAACTAAAAAATAGTTGTATATCCATTAAGTGGGTGATTTTTTTGTGGAATTTAATACTGATATAATAAATTTTAATTATTTTACTAAAACTATTGAAAATTTACTAAAACAATGATAACCTATACATATAGAGAAAAAACTATTTATTATAGGGAGGAATACAATTATGATTAATAAAGTAAAAGATATGTTTAAAGAGGTTTATAAATGTGATGCTGAAAAGGTTTTTTTCGCTCCAGGTAGGGTAAATTTAATAGGAGAGCATACAGACTATAATGGTGGTAATGTTTTTCCTTGTGCAATAACTTTTGGTACTTACGCTTCAGTTAAAAAGAGAACTGATAAAAAGATAAGATTTTTTTCTGAAAATTTTAAAGAACTTGGAATAATGGAAATAGATATAGATGATATGAAATATAACAAAGAACATGACTGGGCAAATTATCCTAAGGGAGTAATTTGGGTTTTTGAGAAAAATGGCATGAAAATAGATAGTGGATTTGATGTATTATTTTATGGTGATATACCTAATGGTGCAGGATTATCATCCTCTGCATCTATCGAAGTAGTTACAGGTGTTATTTTGAAGGATTTATATAATTTTGACCTTAGTATGATAGATATCATTAAGTTTAGCCAAAAGGCAGAAAATGAATATGTAGGTGTAAATTGTGGTATTATGGATCAATTTGCTATAGGTATGGGTAAAAAAGACAAAGCAATTTTATTGGATACAAATACACTAAAATATCAATATTCAAGCATTAAGCTTGATGGAGCATCTATAGTGATTTCAAACACAAATAAAAGAAGGGGTCTTGCTGATTCTAAATATAATGAAAGAAGATCAGAATGTGAAACTGCTCTTAAAGATTTACAAAGTGAACTTAAAATCAATGCTCTTTGTGAAATAGATGAAGATACATTTGAAAAAAATAGACATCTTATAAAAAATAAAGTTTGTGCAAGACGTGCAAAACATGCTATTTATGAGAATCAAAGAACTTTAAAAGCTGTAAAAGC
>NZ_CALEVF010000181.1 GCF_937920395.1 uncultured Clostridium sp.
GACACATAATTCTTATATTCTTTGCTCCTCTTTTCTTAAGAGCTGAAATTGCATCTATTGCAGAACCACCGGTCGCAATCATAGGATCTGTAATGATTACATCTCTTTCACTGATATCCTGAGGTAATTTACAGAAATATTCAATTGGTTGAAGAGTTGCCTCATCTCTATACATTCCTATGTGTCCAACCTTAGCTGCTGGTATAAGTTTTAGTACACCATCAACCATTCCAAGTCCCGCTCTAAGTATTGGTACTATAGCCATTTTCTTTCCTGTTAGAACTTTACATTTAGTAGTACAAATTGGAGTTTCAATTTCTACTTCTTCTAATTGTATATCACGCGTAACTTCATAAGCCATAAGCATTGCAACTTCTTCAACTAACTCTCTAAAATACTTTGAGCCTGTATTTTTGTCCCTGATGTATGCCAATTTATGCTGTATAAGTGGATGTGTAATTTGTGTTACTTTACTCATATGTGTTTCCTCCTAATATTTTATTTACTATATTTTTTTTCAATCTCAGTAATTTTATCAATTCTTCTTTGATGCCTTTCGCCTAAAAATTTAGCGTTAATAAAAGTATCTACTATATCTATTGCGAGTCCTGTTCCAATAGTTCTCTCTCCTAGAGTAAGTATGTTAGCATTATTATGCTCACGCGTTGCATGGGCGCTGAATGTATCACCGCACAGTGCAGCTCGTATTCCAGGTACTTTATTAGCACAAATGCTTACTCCTATACCTGTACCACATACGAGTATTCCTAATTCAAAGTTTCCTGCTACTACTTCCTCTGAAACTTTTAGTGCATAATCTGGATAATCACAGGAATCTTCAGTATGAGTACCAAAGTCTGTTATCTCAATATTTTCACTCTTTAAATGTTTAATTATTTCTTTTTTTAAACTCAACCCGCCATGATCACTACCCAATGCTATTCTCATTATAAAGCACCTCCTAAAATATTTTTTTGTTATAATATATAATATTACAAAAAAAGAAGATATCGGCATTTAAACAAACTACTTAAATGCTACTATCTTCCATATCTTATCAAATAATAAATACACATTATTTTTTATTCCAATAATTTGCTTCAAATGGGCTAAAATGTTTCTACCCTGGGGGACTATGTTATTTATAATACACATTTTATTGAAAATAGCTTCTAAGCTATAGCTTCTTTTCATTTTTTTATTACAAGCATATAATATGTCCATAGTCACCCTCCTTATATTTTACTAAAAGATCTGCAAATTACAGGTTTTATTTACCTATACGTAGGTTATATCAAAACCTGCGGATTTCTTAAGCCTATTCATTATAGCATATCCTAAACCTTTTTCCTCAAATGCTTCTGATAATATTAAATCTACGTCTATAGCATCAAAACTTCTTAATACTTCAAAAAGATTTCTACCCACAGTATCTAACTGTTTTCTATTACCCAATGAAACAACAGTGCCATAAGGATATTTATCTTTTGTTTCATCTGTTGCAATAATTCCAATTTTTTTGTTACCCATATTAGTTTGCACTATTTCATTGATTTTTGCAATAGTTTTTTCTATGTCTCCAGATATAATTTTTACTGGAGCTTTTGGTGCATAATGCCTATATTTCATGCCTGGTGCTCTAGGTTTAAAATCTTTCTTAGGTTTAGACATTATACTCTTATCAATATATATTCTATCGTCTATCTCTTTCAACATCTCAAGAGTTATAGCTCCTGGTCTAAGTATGCATGGAGGATTACATGTACAATCAACTATCGTTGACTCAAGGCCTATTTGGCTTTTCTCTCCACCTAAAATATATTCTATCTTACCACTTAAATCTTCAATACAACTTTCTACCTCTGTTGGACTCGGTCTACCAGATATATTTGCTGATGGAGCCGCTATAGGCGTTCCAGCTGCTTCAATAAGTTTTCTTGCAATAATACTTGATGGCATACGTATGCCTACAGTTTTAAGGCCTGCACTGGTAGTATCAGGAATCAACTCAGACTTATTAAAAATTAATGTTATTGGTCCTGGCCAATATTTACTCATTATTTCATTTGCTATATTGGGTACTTCCTTAACTAGGTTCTCTATATTACAATTAGCTACATGCACAATAAGTGGATTATCCTGCGGTCTACCTTTAGCCTTGAAAATCTTTTCTACTGCATTTTTATCTAAGGCATTTGCTCCAAGACCATAAACCGTTTCTGTAGGAAACGCAACTAATCCACCATCTTTTATAACTTGACCGGCCTCATTAATTATATCCCGTGCAATATTATTTACATCTAAAATTATAATTTTTGTATCCATCCTTACACCTCTTAGTTTTAAAACCTTAATCTCTATATTCTTTTATATTTTCTATTGCATCATCTGAAAATACTGCTTGGTCGCAAGTTTTATATAACTCATTTAATAAACTATATTTTCTAAATCCACCATTATTAATCACAATATAGAAATATGTTTTTTCTGGATTTTGTAGCTTAATTTCAATATACATTTTAGCTATATAAGGGTATTTCATAAAAAAATTTATATCCACAGGACGAATTCTTTTATTCCTAAACCCCGATTTTGTTATTATAATAATCTTTAAATTTCTACCATGACCCTGCGTATGTACTAAATCAACTTTTCTGCATATAATGATAAATTTAACTTTTGTTATTCCACACCATATAATTATTTTATAACCATTCTGTTTGAAATCAATACATTCCTCATTAATTCTAAGAAGTAGCACAAAAGTAATCATTACCTCTATGCAAATCAAATAAATTATAAAAAAAATGTTAATAATATTTGATACCCTTAATACAATTGGTAATAAAATAAAAATAAAGCACATCGACAGCATAAACCTTTTATAAGTTTTTTTTTGCTTTCTAATGGCTTTATTTATATTCATAATTTCACCTTTCACTCATAGTAATATCTTAGTTATTATTACCCATTGCTTTCATCTTTTCTGCTTGGTCAGCAGTTATTAAGCTGTTCAGCATTTCATCTATATCTCCATCAAGAAAAGCATCTAATTTATACAAGGTTAAACCGATTCTATGATCCGTTATCCTTCCTTGAGGATAATTATATGTTCTTATCCTCTCACTTCTGTCTCCAGTACCTACTTGACTTTTTCTCTCTTCAGCTATCCCTGCTGATCTCTCCGCTTCTGCTCTGTCAAACAATCTAGATTTTAGTATTTTCAAAGCTTTTTCTTTATTCTTTAACTGAGATTTCTCATCCTGACAAGAAACTACAAGTCCTGTTGGAATATGCGTCATTCTTACTGCTGAATCTGTTGTATTAACGCATTGTCCTCCATTACCTGACGCTCTAAACACATCTATTCTTAAATCATTAGCATTAACTTCAATATCTACATCATCAACTTCAGGAAGTACCGCTACAGTGGCTGTAGATGTATGAATTCTTCCACTTGACTCTGTGTCTGGAACTCTTTGAACTCTATGCACTCCACTTTCATATTTGAATTTACTGTATGTAGATTCACCTTTTATCATAAACACTATTTCTTTAAATCCACCAATATCAGTTTCATTGGCACTCATAACTTCAACTTTCCATCTATGACGCTCTGCATATCTTGTATACATTCTAAATAGATTTGCTGCAAATAGTGCCGCTTCATCTCCACCAGCTCCTGCTCTAATTTCCACAAATACATTTCTCTCATCATTTGGGTCCTTAGGCAAAAGTAAAATTCTTAATTCTTCTTGGGTTGTTTCCTTAATTTCATTTAAATCTTTAATTTCCTCTTGAATCATATCTTTCATTTCTTTATCTGATTCTTCTTTAAGCATTTCTTTATTTGTTTCTAAATCTTGTTTAGCTTTTTTATATATTCTATATTTTGTAACAATTATTTCGAGTCCTGCATGTTCTTTACATAATTTTTGCCATTCCTTTTGGTTAGCAATAACCAATGGATCGCCAATTTTTATTGAAAGTTCATCATATTTATTTTCCGTAAAATCAAGTCTATCTAACATTTTTATCACTCCGTATATATATTTTCACATTCTTAATTATATCACACCCAAATACAATATACAAATTGTATTCACCTAATTATTACCTTTTTAAAACTACTATTTTGCTAAGTAACTAATCTAGTAAAGTGGCTTTAATAACCCTATCATTTCCCGATAAGTCTTTAACACATTCTATATTTTTAAATCCTGATTTAAGTAAGATATTCGTAACTGCTTCCTTTTGATCATATCCTATTTCGAAAGCTAAAAGCCCACCTCTTTGTAAAACTAACACACTTTCTTTTGTGATTCTCCTATAGAAATCAAGACCATCCTCCCCACCACATAGAGCTATAAATGGTTCATAGCCCTTTACATCCTCCATCAACGTAGGTATAATATCTTTTTTTATGTATGGTGGATTAGATACTATTACCTCAAATTTCTTCTGCTTATCAATTGCCTCTTTTAGCAAATCACTATTATCTATACTAATTCTTTTAGACAAGTTAAATCTATCTATATTTAATCTAGCAACTGCTAAAGCCTCTTCTGATATATCATAAAGCGTTACGTTAACTTCTTTAATAAATTCAGCTATCGATATACCAATGGCACCACTTCCAGTACAAACATCACATATTTGCGTGAAGCCTTTTCCCTTTACATATTTAATTACTTCCTCAACTAAAATTTCAGTATCAGGTCTTGGTATTAAAACTCCTGGTTTTACTATAAAATTCATACCCATGAATTCACACTCACCAAGAATGTATTTTATAGGCATTTTATTTTTTCTAATCTCAATCAATCGAAGAAACTCATTTTTCTGATTTATATTAAGTTTAAATTCTCTATTAATCATTACGAATAATTTATCTTTATTTAAAACTTTACCAAGTAAAAGTTGTGAATCTAACAAATAACTCTCAATCTTAACCTTTTTTAAAATTTCATATGACTCTAAAAGCACTTCCTGTATAGTATTTTTTTCAACTATATTAATTTTTCACAACCTCCATTCTTTTAATATAACCATTCATTATACTAACAATATACTAATCACTCTGCTATTCCCTCTGCAGCTTTAAGCGCACTTATTGCCACCTCTAATTGAGATAAATCGGGTTCTCTTGTGGTTAAATTTTGTAATTTTAATCCCGGATAAGAAAGAATTTTCGCTAAGTTACTCTTGCTTTTCCCCATCCATTTAATAATTTCATAACTTATACCTGAAATCAAAGGAAGTAATATAATTCTATACATTATTCGCTCCCCAATTGAGTTCCAACCAGTTAAAGAAAACACTATAATGCTAACTATCATAACTAAGAATAAAAAATTTGTTCCACATCTTGGATGTAGTCTTCCAAATTTAGCTGCATTTTCTGGAGTTAATTCAACTTCGTTCTCATAACAAAATATAGTTTTATGTTCTGCACCGTGATACTCATATACTCTCTTAATATCTTCCATTTTTCCTATTAGATACACATATGACAAAAATATCAAAACTCTAATAATTCCCTCTACGATATTCATACCCATTGTACCTGTACCTAATTTACTAAACAAATTAGCAACTAAAGTTGGAACAATAAAAAATAATCCAATGGATAGAGCCAAAGAAATTATAAGAGATACCCCCATAACTACATCATTACTTTTTTCTTTAAACAATTTTTCTATACATTTATCTAATTTTGAAGGTTCACCTTCCTCTTCAAAAAAAGACGCCGAATAATTCAAGGTCTTCACCCCTATAACTAATGATTCAATTAAAGCAATGAATCCTCTTATTATTGGTAGTCCTACTAACTTGTTCTTTTTAGTATATGATCTATATTCTTTTTTCTCAACTACAATTTCTCCTTGCTCAGTTCTCACAGCAGTTGCAATTCCTGCTAGGCCTCTCATCATAACCCCTTCAATTACCGCTTGGCCTCCCACGCTTGTATTTCTAGCCATAATTAATCCCCCTCTTTAGGCACAATGTGACACTTTCTACATCTCGCTTCATAAGACTCTGTAGCCCCAATTAATACTATTTTATCTTCATATTTAGCTGGTTTCCCATTAATTAAACGTTGAGTTCTAGTAGCGGGATTACCACACACTACGCAAATCGCCTGGATTTTATCAACAAATTCTGCTATTGCGAGTAGTGCTGGTATAGGTCCAAACGGTTCACCTCTAAAATCCATATCAAGGCCTGCGCATATAACTCTTTTATTATCATCCGCAAGTGATGTAATTATGTCTATAATGCCCTTGTCGAAAAATTGTACCTCATCTATTGCAATAACTTGTGTATCAGCATCTAAAAGTTCTAATATTTGTGCACTATCCTTAACTCTAACAGCTTCTTCCTTCTCTCCACAGTGAGATACCACATCATCCTTACTATATCTATTATCAATTTCCGGTTTAAAAACCTGTACTTTCTGCTTTGCAATTTTAGTTCTTCTTATTCTACGTATAAGTTCCTCAGATTTTCCACTGT
>NZ_CALEVF010000182.1 GCF_937920395.1 uncultured Clostridium sp.
ACTCTTAAAGTTATACCAAACTGCTTTGCTCTCATTTTCAAAAAAATATTCATATGAATTAATTATGTTTTTAAGCAGTACCAGATCATATTTTTTTATTCCCAATTCTATTCGTTTTTTATCAGGTTTAAATTTACGAACTCTTTTTTTTATTTCTTTTGGATCAATAGTTCCTTCTATTTTCCCAAGGCTATATGCAATGTTAAAAACACAGGATTCAAAACTTACACCAAAATAATCAGTAATATAGAGGATATTTATAAAATCAATATAATTATTTTTTTCTAGTTTCTTTACTTGAACTTCTAATTCTTTTTTAGGCAGTAGTAATGCACTGGCGAATTTATCCGCGTATTTCTCAATATAACTTTTATTTCTTCCATCTATGGGACAAAAAAAATCACTATTTCTATCTTTTAAATGATGGCATAGCTCATGTGCTGCAGTAAATCCTTGTCGTGTTATAGGTCTATTATTATTAATACCTACAATAGGTATATCATCTTCAGTTTCAGGTAAAATATAAATACCTTCTAAATCCTTAAAATTCCTAAACTGATATACAACACCAAAATAACTTAATATATCAAAAGGATCTATTGGATAAGAAGGTATCTTTTGTGAAAAGTAAATCTTTAATACTTGTTTTGCAAGAACCTCATAATTGTAATAATAATCACTTAAATCAATGTTATTAGGCATTCATATTATACCTTGCCTTAATTTTCTTTTTAAATTCTATTAAATTCATTATCTCGTCTTTATCTATATCTGATAAACTTGAAAATGCTCTTGCAAACATTTTTGTTTCATTTTTGTTTTCCTCATTATACATTAAGTCATTTAATGTAACTCCATACAACTCAGAAAATGCTTTCATTTCGATAGCGGTAATTTTTCTACTTCCGGCTTCTATTGAAGTAATTGTTGTTCTATGCAGATTCATTACTTTAGCAACATATTCTTGTGATAATCCTAAATTTTTTCTTGCTTGTTTTAGTCTTTCATTTAACGTGTTTAACATAAATATCACGTCCTCTCATTTATTATTATATGCAACATTGATTGTTTTGACAACACAAAATGTCAGAATATCTAACTATTTTGTCCATATTTATGGATATTAATCAAATAAATATTAAAAATAAATGCATTATGGACAACAACAAATACTTATTTTTTCCTTGTTGTTGTTTAGGATGTTTAATAAGCTTTTTGTTTACAATGTTTAGAGCATACCTCTAGACTAGTGATACCAGTGCCTTAAAAAGTTAAAAGCAACTTTTTCATACCTAAGGGCAACTTTTTCATACCCGATGTTTTTCTAAAGGTAACTTTTTCATACCCAAAGGCAACTTTTTCATACCTGAAAAGCAACTTTATCATACCCAAAAGCAACTTGTAAAATAAATGTTGCTTTTAAAAGTTGCTTTTGGTAATATGTTCATTAGGGGGTGCATTATGTTAAAAGATAATGTTGTTACCAAATCTAATGATTTAAATTTAAGAGCATATCAATTAAACAGAACAGAACAGTTACTTGTTCTCTCTATAGCATCCATGGTTCAACCGCAAGATGAAAATTTTAAAACTTATGAATTACATGTAAAAGACTTTATGGATTTAATTAATGTTTCAGATAAATCAAAATATGTTGAGTTACCTAAGATAACTAAATCTTTAATGATGAAAGTAATAGAAATAAAAAAAACGCATTCGTTATTACAAGTAGCTTGGTTTTCCTCTGTAGAGCATAGACCAGGAGAAGGAATTATAGAAGTTGAATTTAGCCCCAAATTGAAACCGTATCTGCTTAATTTAAAGGATAATTTTGTTTCATATGCATTAAATCAAGTAGCTAAACTATCCTCAAAATATTCTATAAGATTGTATGAATTGTTAAAACAGCAACAGTTTAAAAAAAGTGTACGATTTGAAATGAGTGAATTTAGAGAGTTAATAGGTTTGAATGATAGCATATACCCCAGGTATAGTAATATGAAACCTAAGGTTCTATTAGTGGGACAAAAGGAAATTAACAACAAGAGTGACATCTTCTTTGATTTTGAAGAAATAAAAACGGGCAGAAAAGTTACTAGTATTAAATTCAATATATCTAGTAATAAAGATAATTGCAATACTGAAACAGCAGCTACATTAGAGGAGGATCCAAAAGAACTAGAACTAATAAAACAGGTGCAATTAATATTTCATAATCATAAAATTACAGAGTATGAAGCTGGTTGCATACTAAAAGATGCTAATAATAAAATAGATTTAATAAAACAATGCTATAAATACACTTTAGCTAAAGATGTCCCTAATGTTGTTGGATATATGAGAAGACTTGTAAGAGGATTTAACGCGCCTCGCGAGAATATTAAAAAAGGTTCTTTTAATGATTATGAACAGCGCACATATGATTTTGATGCTCTTGAAAAGAAACTTCTGGGATGGGACAATAAAAATATTGAGTGATTTAATCAGGTATATTTTTATTATATGAAGTCGATATTTACATATTAAAGTATAGAGTAGCATGAATACGTAGTTTAAAACGTGCTAGAGTTAATCTAAAGCACTATTATGTAAAAAACATATGATATATCCATATTAATTTAAAATCGAATAGAGAGTATGTAAGGGGTAACTAATATCGTTGGTTATCCTCATTTTATTTATCAAGAAGAATAATAGCTTATATTTAATGTAATACACTAAATATATAGGTAAGGTAAATTTAATTTAATTTTGATTATGATGTATATTGACATGGTTTGATATAGTTTGATATATTATAAATATAAAGGAGGGGTAGTAGTGGGACTTAATAATTTACCTGATATATTAACAGTAAAGCAACTTGCAGAGTTTCTGCAGATCAGTGACCAAACAGTTATGCGAGCAATCAAATCTGAACAGTTAAATGCATTTAAAGTAGGGAAAGACTGGCGTATCGAGCGAAACAAAGTACTAAAGTGGATTGATATTAAAAATAATAGAGGTGAAGGAAATGAATAGCGTAAACTTTCTATATAAGTTTTTTAAAAGTAAGCCTTTATCGGAAGAAAAAATTGTGAAATTTATGATTGAAAATTATTTTTTAAAAGGGCATAACCTTGATGATCTACATGATGATTTACTTTTTAAATATAATAAAAGTGAAAAGGATGCAACAGACCTAAAAGATAGTATAGAAGAAACATTAAAAAATTATTGTAAAAGAGGTTGATTGGTAAAATAATGTGTAAAAAACAAAAAAATTATAGAGAAAAAACCCCGCAGTCAATGCAATTGTGGCATAAAAATAATACTGATAAAGAAAAACAATATAAATATGAAAATGCCAATAATTATAGAATGTATGCTCAAAATAGGTTGGCTAAAGGTAGAAATTTACCAGCCACATTAACGGTTGATCAGTGGTTAAGTATAAAAGCTGCATTTAATAATAAATGTGCGTACTGCGGTAAAGAATTACCTTTAGCTCAAGAGCATTTCGTGGCATTGAGTAAGGACGGTGAGTATGCAATATCAAATATAATTCCGGCTTGTCATAGTTGCAACAGCAGCAAAAACAATAAAGACTTTTTTAGTTGGTATCCGAAATATAAATATTACAGTAAAAACCGTGAAAAAATAATATTAAAATATTTATGTTATACAGATCAAGGACAACAATTAACTATTATTTAAAAGGAAAATATACTTAAGTAATCGAATATCTATATTATAGTAGGTGGTACATGGTTAAAAATAAATTAATAGAGAAATGTTTATGAGGTGGCTACAAAAGATAAGCATGGATCATAGACAAATATAATAAAACAAAATAATAAAAACATACCCATCACCTTATCAGATGTTGGGTACCCTTAATTGCTATACACTCGCTATAGCAATTGCATAATTTGGATTTGATATTGTTTTTGCATAAACTGCAGCAGTTTGAAAATATTTAGAACCTGAAAATTTTCCAATTCTTGTTCGTTCGAAGCTGTCATTCGTGGCACTAGGTACGTAACCATAAGCTTTCATCACAAATCGCACCATCCACCCTATATTTCGACGGTTTGGCGCATTTGAGTTCTCGGCATTATGATTAAGAGGAAATAATTCGCAATCCCCAAACAGGTTCTCTAGTTCCTTGACTACACCTGTAAGTGAAGGTAATCCAACTTTCGACATAACAATCATCCGATTAACTGATTCTGGTTGTGACAAGAAGTTCATTACCCTAACTGTGTCCTCATTCGGTAGAATCGTACTACTATTGAAAAAATCTGTCGTTATCTGACTCATATCTTTTACCTCCGTTAATGTATATCTATGGCTCAATTTGTTCCATAGATATACATTAACATTTTCACTTTGGTTTGTCAACATTGTAGCAATTTGTTGTATAGATTTTTTGCTTATGTAAAAATCCTTTATGCAAAAATGACAAGATTAATGTAAATAATAAAATTGAAGGAGTTTCACACGACACTATAGAAGTGAAAATATGAAAAGGCATAAAATCACAAAAGAGCACTAAAATAATGGCTAAAAATAATACAAAAGTAACACAAAAGCAATAAATTACAGAAATAGTATATAAGCAATTACGGTTAGGTACGCTTTTAAATGGGAGGTAACTCAACAGCTTACGTGTAAATGATGGTACTTAAATAATATTATCATTAAATCCAGATACGATTAACGTCTATGAATTCTGAAAAATCAACGCCATCATTATGGCTTTTCCATGCGTTCTAAAAGGAAAAATTTAACTAAGTTTGAACTGGATAAAAAAAAGCCTACTACACTATTGTTTTAAAGAGGTTGAAACATATTAATAAAGATACAAAAGTAGAATTATTATCAACGCCTTGTAAATACGTAGTGATCAACTACTCTTTTTTTATGTTTAAATTTATCCACACCCTAATTCACTCAGTGAAGAGTATAATTAACATCTTTAAAAGAAACAAGGAAAAGAAATAATCAATTAATTTCCAGTACATAAATATATGTCTTACTCTTTATTGCACTTAATAGGATTATCATTATTACAAATAAATTTATAATTATCATTTAAAAACGGTCTTGAAATTTGAAGTTGTAACCATTTCCTTTCTAAATAGGTATCGCAATTTGAATATATGTAAGATAATATTTTGTCTACATCGTGTCCTCTTCCCCAAATTAAAACAAATTTTTGTAATCTTTCTTGAACAATTACACCACATACATTTAAATATTCTAAACACATAGCATTAATCCATTCCACAAAAGCCCGTGAACCAGTAAAGATACGAATATATATATAGTTTTTCTCTCCATTTTTAGAATAACGTTTTAAAGTGTTATAATTTCCATCTCCATCGATTGTACCTCTACGAAAATCAGAAAAATAAATTTTAGGTATTTGTAAATGGCCGAGTGTTAAGGACTTATTATGTGTTAAACCTATATTTAGACAAAAATTATAAAAAAGTTCCGAGGTAAAACTGTAAGTATAATTAATGAAAGTTTTACCATTTTCATTAATTTTTTTATTAGAAACTATTTTTAATTTTCTACCTGTAATTAAATCGCAGATAATATCTCGTATTTCCATTAGCAAATCAAAGTCATTTGATGAAATTTTTATTAAATGTCTATTTTTATGCAAGGTTCCGTCCGTAGCGATTATACCAATAATATATCCTAATTTTCTGCACCACGTAATAACGGAGGCTTCCTCTTTTACTATTTCAAAACCATACTTTTTATATGAATAATAAAAAGCTTTATGTGATATACTACAAAACTTTTGCGAATCGCAGATACGAGCTTCAAATGGTTTATTACACCAAGGACAAATATTAATCTCACGCTTTTTCGTACTTTTTATGAAGCATTCATGGGTGCAAAAATTCCTTGTTTCTATTGTTGGTGTGTAACTTTTTTTGCAATAATCACAGTACCTTTTAACTATTTTAACAGTCATAGCAGTCTCTCCTTACGAATATTATTTACAAATATCATTTCCCAATATTTCAATTAAATACATTTTTATAAAATTATTTAATTAGAATATTGGGAAGGAAGTATATTAATCGGAAAAAGAGACTAACAATATATATTTAAAAAAACTTATATTTTATAAGTTTTTTTATTTTTTTAACAAGTTTTCATTATAATGACTAATATGAGATTTCGTTATAATGAAAAAACGAATATAAATAATAAAAAAATTATTGAAAAATTTTATATAAAATTGAAGATATAACTATATAGAGGTATAAAAACAGGAGATGATAAAATGCAAGGTAATATGGCTTATTGTCAACATTTATTTGATGATACTACAGATGGATATATACAATTACTTAAAATTAATAAAAATAAAGAAATAAAAATATATAATACAAATATTAAAGGCTTGAAAGAAATTGTAGAAATAGTAAAAGGTGAAAAAGATACTTTTATAGCACCTAATACTATGTACAAGCCATAAGATCGGAAGAGCACACGTCTGAACTCCAGTCACC
>NZ_CALEVF010000183.1 GCF_937920395.1 uncultured Clostridium sp.
TTACTTAAAAATCATAGAAATTTTGAACTTTGGATTATAGGTAGATTAATGAGTGATTATTCATTCCCTATTTTTAATGAAATAATTAAGCAAGATAAAATAGAAGACTATATAAAGAATAATGCAACATTTGCTAGTGATACTTATATTTCACATAGAAATATAATAAATAAGGAAGAGAGATATAGAAAAGTATCTACACTTATAGTTCAGAGAGCACAAAAAACTACTGCGGGCTTAATGTTAAATTTCTATGATGAAATTAACAAATAATTCCTTTATTTTAGAGGAATTATTTTGTTTTTGAAGAATAAATTTTAAATAAGTATATATATAATATAATTATATATAATGAAGGGGGGAGAACAAGTGAATAAGGAGGTTTTATTAAATTTAGAGAAAGAAATTTTCAAAGGAAATCTATTAGATATAGGGTTTTCTAATCATGGGATCATATACAATATATATAAAGAGTACATTGATGATAGTAGTAGTGTAGATTATGTTGAAGGAAAAGCGGAAAAGGAATTAATAGAGAATGGGGTATATGATACCTGTGCATTGTTTTTTACTTTAAGCGATATAAAACTTACATATAATAAAAGAAAATTGATACAAGATATATATAAATATTTGAAAGTTGACGGAATGTTATATATTTGGGATATAGATAAAGGAATAGCTAAAACGTTTAATAAGGAAATTAAAATTGTATTACCAGATAAAAGTACAAAACAAATACATTTAAAGGATTTAAATATATTAAAAAACAGTTCTAAAGATAATACAATGAGAATTTTAGAACCTTATTTTAAGGTGCTAACATTAAAAAATTCGGATAATGTTTACTATATGATATGTAAAAAGAAAGGGAAATCAAAAGATGAAAGTAACGCTAATAGGCATTAATGCAAAATACATTCACACTAATTTGGCAGTAAGATATTTAAAAGCTTTTGCTAATGATTTAGATTATGAATGTGAAATTATGGAGTTTTCAATCAATGATCAAATTGAAAGAATACTTGAGGAAATATTAAAGAGTAAATCAGACATTGTAGCATTTTCTTGCTACATATGGAACATAGAGTATGTTAAGGCTGTATCGTCACTTATTAAACTTGTAAATAGTAATATTGAAGTTCTTTATGGTGGGCCTGAGGTTAGTTTTGATTGTGAAGATTTTCTACACAAAAATGTAGGAGATTATGTAATAGAAGGTGAAGGCGAAGAAACATATAAGGAATTTATTGAATGGAAAATTTCATTATCAAAGAAATCACTTATAAATGCAAAAGCAATCAATGAGAAAAAAATTGACTTTAAAAATATTTTGGGATTATATTTTAAGAGGCTAGACAAAATTTATTATAATGGGCAAAGACCGTTAATGGATATAAATAAGGTTATTTTCCCATATTATGAAGAAGAATTTACAAATAAAATAGTTTATTATGAAGCATCTAGAGGATGTCCTTTTAGTTGTAAATATTGTTTATCATCAACAACACATGGAGTTAGATTCCTTAATGTAGAAAGAGTGAAAAAAGAATTAAAATTTCTCGCAGATAAGAAAGTGAGACTCGTAAAGTTTGTAGATAGAACATTTAATTGTAATCCTGAATACTCAATAGAAATTTGGAGATTTTTAATAAATTTAGATTGCGAGACAATGTTTCATTTTGAAATATCAGCAGATTTGATAAATCAAAAGGAAATAGATGTTTTGGCGGATACACCAAAGGGTAGATTTCAATTTGAAGTTGGAGTTCAAACTACTAATCCTATTGTGCTTAATAATATAAGTAGATTCGTAACTTTTGATGAAATTAGTGATAAGGTTACAAAAGTAAAAGAAATAGGGACTATTAATCAACATTTAGATTTAATAGCAGGACTTCCAGGAGAAAATTATGAATCATTTAGAAATTCTTTTAACGATGTTTATGGAATTCATGTTGAAGTAATACAATTAGGATTTTTAAAATTACTTAAGGGTTCAGAGATGATAAATGAGTCCGAGCTATGGGGAATGGTTTACGCACCGTATCCACCATTTGAAATTCTAAAGACAAGGGATATAAGTTATGAAGAATTAGTAAAATTAAAAAGGGTAGAAAAAATGGTAGATAAATATCATAATTCACAAAAGTTTGACAATATTTTAAAATATTTTGTGGAGAAATTTAATACTCCCTTTGATTTCTTTTATGAACTTGGATTGTTTTTTTATGAAAAAGGATATTTAGGTATAAAAATTTCTTCAGTAGATTATTATAA
>NZ_CALEVF010000184.1 GCF_937920395.1 uncultured Clostridium sp.
GTAGGCACTAAAAACGCTACTTGTTTACCATCCATAACAGCTTTAAAAGCTGCTCTAACGGCAACTTCCGTTTTGCCATATCCAACATCTCCACATATTAGCCTATCCATTGGTTTATCCGATTCCATATCTTTTTTTATTTCCTTAATTGCTATTAATTGATCTGGGGTTTCATCAAATGGGAATTCATCTTCAAATTGTTTTTGCCATACAGTATCTTTGCTATATTTATGTCCCTTAAGTGTAGCCCTAGTAGCATAAAGTTTTACCAAATCTTCTGCAATATCTGCAATTGAATTTTTAACTTTATTCTTAGCCTTAACCCATTCCGCTCCACCTAATTTACTGATTTTAGGAGCCTTACCTTCACTCCCAATGTATTTTTGCACCAAATCTAATTGTTCCACTGGAACATAAAGTGTATCTCCAGAATTATAACTAAGATCTAAATAATCTCTTTTATGACCATGGACCTCCAACTGCTTAATTCCTTTGTATACTCCTATTCCATGGTTTACATGAACAACGTAGTCCCCCAATTTAAGTTCTGTAAAGCTTTTAAGTTTACTTGCTCCTTTTTTATGGGCACGACTAACAGTTTTTCTTTTCGATCCACCAAAAACCTCTTTATCAGATATAATGCACAATTTTAGCTCTGGATATTCAAATCCTTTTAGTTGGTTTCCAAAAGTTACAACTACTTCCCCAAATTCAATTTTAGAAATACTATCCTTATAAACGCTTTCAATACCTTTATCCCTAAGCGTATCTATAAGCCGTTCCCCTCTAGTTCTTGTTCCCGATAAAATTACAGTTTTATAACCCTTACTTTTTTTATCCTTTATATCATCAATAAGCATATCTAATTGGCCATGATAATTATAAATTGTAATTTGAGAAAAAGATATTATAGATCTCGGCTTAAGCACTTTCGTAGTTTTAGCAATAGAATTTATTGTCATAACTTCAAGGGTTTCTAACTCCTCATATATACGTTGTTTATCAATTAACCCTTCTGCTTGCTTTGGAAGTATACTTCCCCTTCTTAAAGAAGTTTCATAATTCTCTTCAAACTCAAGGTACACACTGTCTAGTTTACCTTGGCATCTTTGTGCATCATCAACTACTATAAATGCTCCTGTCATATAATCTAAAAAAGTAGATGTAGTATCATAAAAATAAGGCATATAACTATCAACGTCTTTAAAACTACCTGTTTCTTTAAGTGCTTCTAAATTAATATTAACAAGTGACGTTATTCTTTCTCTAGCTTCTTTATCCTTTTTTTTATGTAAACTGCCAAGCATATTTTCCAAATCTTCCTTAATCCTATCATAACCTTTTTTTCTACTATCCTCAGTTAGTATAATTTCTTTTGCTGGAAATATTTCTATTTTTTTTATCTTATCTATACTTCTTTGGGTTTCACTATTAAACGTCCTTATAGAATCTATTTCATCGTCGTAAAGTTCTATCCTAAATGGCAACGCAGATATAGGAGGATATAAATCCATTATCCCTCCTCTTATACAAAATTCACCTTTAGTCTCTACCCTATCTACTCTCTCATATCCACACTGAATTAATTTTTCTGAAAAGGAGTTAAAATTTAAAGTACCCCCTACAGATAATTTGAACACATATTTTTGAAGCAAATCCATTGGTATATATGTAGCTGCTATTGCCTCTATACATGTAATTATTATTTTCTTACCGCCTTCAGTAATTTTTTTCATTACCTTAAGTCTTTCCCATCTTAAATCTCCTGATACCGCATCCGCGTTATAAAATCCCATTTCTCTAGTTGGATAATAATACACGTCGTTTACATAAAAGGATAAATCCTCATAAATATTTTTAGCCTCTACATCACTATGAGTTAAAATCAACATAGATTTATCTAATTGTTCATATACACCATTCACTAAATAACTCTTCGCTGATTCCGAAAGACCGTATACTCCAATTGGGTATGCCTTTTTTTCTATATTACTTAGTATATCTTTAAATTGATTACTTTCCTTTAAAGGCTTCATAAGCCCACTTAGTCTCATGTTAACACCTCTCACTCATTACATAAATGTATCGATAGTATTTTAATAAAATTACCTTCATTTAGGCATTAAACCCATTAAACTGATTCATAGCCTCGCCACATCCTTTTTCGATTATAGTTTGTGTGGCCTGTATAGTCGCTTCAAACGTTTTTTCGACAAGTATTCTCTGCTCACTCGAAAATCTGCCTAAAACATGAGGTATTAGTGCTCTCTCTGGTTTTCCTACACCTATTTTTATTCTGACAAATATGTCAGACGACAAATTCTCAATAATACTTTTTAAACCATTATGTCCACCAGCACTGCCTTTACTTCGTATTCTCAATTTACCTGCATCCAAACTAATATCATCATGTAATATGATGATATTTTCATTAGGAATCTTATAAAATGAAGATGCTTCGCGCACACTTTCCCCACTCAAGTTCATATATGTACTAGGTTTTAATAAAATAACTTTACTTGCCCCTATATTAATCTCTGCGCATACACCTTTAAATTTTATCCTATTTATCGATACATTATACTTATCTGCCATCAAATCAATTACATCGAATCCTACATTATGTCTTGTATGTCTATATTCATCTCCTGGATTTCCCAGTCCAACTACTAAGTACATCATTACCTCCAAATATTATTATGCTTAGGCTATATCTCTATTACATAATTATTTTTTATTTACCTTTTTTATAATATTATACCAATAAGTGTTATAATCTACAACTATACATAAAAACACTTTAATTAAGGTTCATTTGTAGCTTTTAGTTCAGACAAAGTTATGCTAACATCTTTAACTTTACCATTTCTTTGAACCTTACAATGCACGTTCCTTGCAACTTTATATTTATCTAAGACATTGCTTAACTCTTCCATATTTTTAACGCGTACTCCACCTATTTGAGTTATAATATCAGTAGGCATAATTCCAGCTTTATCTGCCCCACTATTGTCCACAACTTCTTGCACATAGACTCCCTCCATACCATTATTTCCCACTGAAATGGCGGGCACTCCATAGATACCTATTGCAGGCCTTATAACCTTACCATAGGTCATTAAATCGCTTATAATTTCTTTAGCTACATTTATGTTGATTGCAAACCCAACCCCATAAGCTTCACTACTTGAACTGATTTTCAAACTATTTATACCAATTACTTCTCCATTTATATTGCATAATGCCCCCCCACTATTTCCTTGATTTATAGTTGCATCAGTTTGTATTACTTTATATATGGTTTGCTCCCCAGTCTTCTTATCAACTATATTAACTTTTCTATCTAATGCACTTATTACCCCTGCAGTAACACCTCCTGAAAACTGTTCTCCTAGTGGATTACCAATAGCAATAGCTATATCTCCAACATTAACCTTTGATGAATCGCCAAGTTTTGCTACAGGTAAATTACTAGCATCAACTTTTATAACTGCCAAATCTGATATAATATCAGTCCCTATTACCTTTGCTTTCAAAACCTTATAATTACTAAGTTTCACCTTTATATCTGTCGCATTTTCAATTACGTGATAATTAGTAATAATAAATCCTTCACTTTTAAATATAATTCCAGAACCGCTGGCCTCAGGTGTTTCCTCTACACCGTCTACTTTTACACTTATACCAACTACTGTTGGTGACACCTTTCTTGTAACATCAGAAATAGAGTTTACATATATGTCTTTATTGTTCTGTTCTAATTTACTCGTAGTTAAATCACCGCTAATATTTTCTTGTGATTTATCTTTGTTAATAACATAATTTGCTGTAATTCCTCCAGAAAGGGCAGCTATTATAATAAAAAATACCACTTTTAAAAGTACTTTAAAGTAATTTCTTTTATTATTTTTTCTAAATTTAATTTCTCCAAAAATATCCTGACCTCTGTCTGCATTCTTCCACAAAGCATCTCTTATCTCTTCATTAAATTTATAGTTATCCTTGTTATCCATAGTATCACCTGCCCTTCTTGTTATAATTACAATATGGAAGTTTTAACGACTTATGAAACTCTATTATATTTTTGGTCAAATTTAAAATCATTCCACTTTCATTAAAGTAAACGTAAAATAAACCCCTTTATCCTTATTCTCGACCCATATGTCTTCCTGTAATTGAGTTATTATATTTCTAACTATAGCTAAACCAAGTCCAGTACTGTCTTTTGCTGTTCTAGCTTTGTCCGCTTTGTAAAACCTATCCCAAATATGCAATAAATCTTCTTCTGCTATTTGTGGACCATCATTAAACACAGATATAAAAGCTTTTCTACCTTTAGTTTTTGAACTTATTTTTATTTTTCCACCCTCATTAACATATTTTATAGAATTATCCAATAAATTTGTAATTACTTGCACTAGCCTATCTTTATCTCCAGCTACAAATAAATTATCTTCTTCGAAACACACATCTACAGAGGCACGTTTCTCTTTAATTTTTGTTTCATTTTTTATGACTGTAAGTCTAATTATCTCGTTAATATCCACTTTAATAATCTTTAAGCTAAACTCTCCAGCTTCAATTGCAGACATATCTAGTAAGTCGTTTACGAGTCTTGTTAATCTTTGAATTTCTTCATACGCAATCGATAAATAGTATTTTTCTTTTTCCTCTGGGATTACTCCATCAAGTATTCCTCCGATAAATCCCTTAATTGATGTTATAGGTGATCTAATTTCATGTGATACGTTTGAAATAAATTCGCGTCTGTTTTTTTCATTTTTCTCAACAGAATCCGCCATAAAATTAAAAGTTTGAGCGAGTTCTCCGATCTCATCATTAGATTTTAAATAAACTCTCTTATTAACATCCCCATTAGATATTTTCCTAGCTACAGAATTAATTTCGGCTAGTGGCTTTATAATTATCTTTTGAGAAAAGTAGTATATAACTATACAAGAAAATATTATTGCAAAAATAGCAGATATCCAAATTATTTCATAAACACGTTTTAAAGGTGAACTTATTTCATCAATGGAATTATATAAAATTATTGAACCCTTAAAGCTGCCTTCTTCAGTCATTATCGGTGTACCATACACTCTTACAGTCTTGTCAAATATTCCTGCGTAAGGCCCTGTAATCTCGAACGTATGCCCCAGTCTGAGTTGCTTTAATTCTTCACCAAAAACTTGTTTTCCCATAAACTCCTTATGCTCTTTATTAGATACAGCATAAACATAACCAATACTATCTGTAAGCCATATATCTGACTTTATATACTTAGAAATTATGGTTATTATATCATTTACTTGCTGCGACGTAGCATCGCCCTCCATATATTTCATAGCAATTCCTTGTATCATATATGACTTATCTAAAAATTGTTCTTTTCTTTGATCAAAAAAATAATTTTGAAACCAATAAGATAAAAATGACGCAATAATTATTAGGCTCATAGATATTATAATAGTATAGGTTGCTAACATCTTAAAAAATAGCCCTTTTTTGACCATTTTATTTCACCTCAAATTTATATCCTACTCCCCAAACAGTCTCAATCTGCCAATTTGGTCCACCTTGAAGCTTTTCTCT
>NZ_CALEVF010000185.1 GCF_937920395.1 uncultured Clostridium sp.
TACACTTGATCCACACTCTTTCCCTACACGACGCTCTTCCGATCTCATCATAAAATCTTGTAAGTAGGTTTACAATTGTAGTCTTCCCAGCCCCTGTTGGCCCCACAAGTGCTATACTCTCACCCGGTTGAGCTTCAAAACTAATGTCTTTAAGAATATTTACATCTTTTCTATATTCAAAATATACATTACTAAATTTAACATGGCCTTTGGATTTATTAAGTTCTTTTGGTTCTAATACATCTTCTATTTCTTCTCCCTCATCCAATATTTCAAATACTCTTTCAGCTCCTGCCACAGCCGATTGTAGTGTATTAAATATGTTTGCCAGGTTATTAAGTGGACGTACAAATTGCCTTGAATAACTTAAAAAGCTGGCAATTACACCTACTGTAATTATGCCATCTACTGCTATTACTCCACCTACTCCAGCTACTGCCGCAAATCCGATATTGTTTATAACATTCATAATTGGCATTAGGAATCCAGAATATATTTGAGCCTTTAATCCAACATTGCACAATCTTTGATTTATTTCATCAAATTCTTTCACTGTTTTATCTTCATGGTTAAAAGCTTTTACTATATAAACTCCAGATATAGTTTCTTCAATCTGTCCATTTAGTTTTCCAAGTTCCATTTGTTGAGATTTGAAAAGTTTTCCTGTCTTTTTAGTAATGGAGCGAGTTAATAAAAATACTAAAGGTACTGTAATTAAGCTTGTAAAATTTAATATAGGGCTTAAAATCATCATCATAATAAATGAACCTATTATAGTTATAATCCCTGACATTAGTACAATTGCAGATTGAGAAATAGTAGAACTAACATTATCAATATCATTTGACAATCTGCTCATAATATCTCCATGGCTATTTGAATCAAAGAAAGCCATGGGAAGCTTTTGAAGTTTTAAAAACAAGTTGTTTCTCAAGGTTTTAACTATTCTTTGACTAGAACTCGCCATGGCAAATCCCTGAAATAAACTTATAGCTGCATCTGCCAAATAAGATATTAGCAAAACAATTACTATTATACTAAGTAGGTTAAAATCTACTTTTCCATTATTAGCTGACATAGCATTTACGGCTTTTCCTATAAAATATGGCCCTATAAGTACGATAGCCGAATCTATTATTATAAATATAAATATTGTTATTAATGTTTTCCTTTCACTTCCAAAATAACTCCAAAGCCTTCTTAATGTTTTTCTAAAATTTTTCGGTTTTTCTACAGGTGCCCTATTTCTTCTTCCGCCTCTACCACCATTAAACGGCATAGTAGCGGTTTTATTGTCATCCTTATATTTATTACCCTGCATCTACATCATCTCCTTTCCAATTTGGGAAAGGAAGATATCATTGTATATCTCACAGCTTTTTAAAAGTTCCGTATGTGTTCCAATCGCTTTTATTTCTCCATTATCTATTACTATTATTTTATCGGCTCTCATTACAGAAGTTATTCTGTGTGCTATTAAAATACAAGTCAAATCTTTAGCATATTTTTTTAAACTTGACCTTATCTTCACTTCTGTATCTGTATCAACCGCACTAGTTGCATCATCAAGTATTAGGATTTCAGCTCCTTTTACAAGTGCTCTTGCTATAGATATTCGTTGCTTTTGTCCTCCTGAAAAATTAACGCCACCTTGACCAATCTTTTCATTATAACCTTGTGGAAGTTTATCAATAAATTCACTAGCCTCGGCCACTTTTAATGCTTCCTTAATTTCGCAAATACTCGCCTTTTCACTTCCCCATTTCATGTTATCTAATATTGTACCTGAAAATAACAGTGCCTTTTGTGGCACTATTGCAATCTTTTCTCTTAATGACTTTATATCTAACTCTTTAATATTTACACCATTAACCTTTATTTCTCCACTTATTACATCATAGAATCTAGGTATTAAATTTACAAGCGTACTTTTACCTGAACCAGTTGATCCTATTATTCCAACAGTTTCCCCATTCTGACAACTAAATGATATATCTTTTAATATCGGCTCTTTTTCTTTATTATATGAAAAATATACGTGCTGAAAGTCAACTCTTCCTTTGCACTTAGAATTATCTATAATTTTCTTTCCATCAATCATAGTATTCTTTTCTAAAAACACTTCACTAATACGCCCTGAAGATGCGCGAGCGCGCACAAACATTGTAAAAACATTAGTTACCATCATAAGTGAGAATAATATTTGTGTCATATAATTTGTAAATGCTATTATTTGTCCTACATGCATACTTCCTTTGTTTACGTATATTCCACCTATCCATATCACTAATACAATACCAAAGTTCACTATAAGTCCAATGATTGGAGTGAAAACCGATGTTATTTTCATAGCTTTAGTAGAAGACTTCGTAAGCAAGGCATTTTTGTCCTTAAACCTTTCTATTTCATATTCAAATCTATTAAAAGCTTTAACTACTCTTACTCCTGATAAATATTCCCTCATAACTCCATTAACGCTATCAATTGATTTCTGCACTTTAATAAAATATGGGAGTCCAATTTTCATATTAAAATATATAAGAATAGCTGCAACTGGTACAATAGCAAATAAAATCATAGATAACTTTAAGTTTAGTCTTGCAGCCATTATAATGCTTCCTATTCCCACAATTGGTGCTTTAACAAATATCCTCATAAGTCCATTAATAAAATTTTGAACCTGAGTTACATCATTTGTAAGCCTTGTAACAAGAGTAGCTCCTTCAAATCTATCAACATTTTCAAAAGAGAAACTTTGAATTTTTTTAAATAAATCGGATCTAAGTTCCATTCCAAGTTTTTGTGATACATTACTTGCAATAACATTACGAATACTTGCAAATATTGCTCCAAATCCAGCAATTATAAGCATAACAACTCCCATTTTAATTACAAAATTTAGATCTTTATTTGCAACTCCTGTATCCACGATTTTGGACATAATCATTGGTTGCATCAAATCACAAAATGCCTCGAGTATTACAAAAAAAACTGCTATGCAAAATCCTATACCATACTTATGCATATATACTTTTAAATACCCCACCGTAACTCCACCCTCCTTGCGACATGACTTCAAACCTCTTAATGATTTTTATTATTAAATTAATTCTCTCACTCAGCAATCTGAAACCTGTATAAATTATACAGCATATTATTGTAAATTCCCAATGTCTTATAAATTACTTTTCTATTATTTATCATATTAAAAACCCGCAATGTCCATTTCCTTAAATGGATTTTACGGGTTTTAAAATTATATCTTAAAATCTGGTTATTATTTAAATACTACTTAATCAAGCTATTACTATTATAATCCACTTAATTCAAACGCACTCTTAAATCTATTTGAAAATTCTACTTTTAATTCTTCTCTAAAATCAGGATGTGCAATATTTATTAATGCTCTTGCCCTATTTCTTAAAGATTTACCTTTAAGCTGTGCGATTCCATACTCTGTAACAATATAATCAACATCAGTCCTTGAAGTTGTAACTACTGCTCCTACATCTAATAAAGAAACTATTTTTTAAATTTTTCCTTTTGATGCTGTTGATGGTATCGCAATTATTGATATACCATCTTCACTCATATTTACACCACGAACAAAATCAACTTGACCTCCTACTCCACTAATTTGTTTTAAACCTATACATTCTGAACATACCTGCCCCATTATATCTACTTGTACACATGAATTTATAGATACCATTTTATAATTTTTCATAATAGTAATAGGGTTATTTACATAATTTACAGGATACATTTCAACAGAAGGATTATTATCAACAAAGTCATAAAGTCTTTTTGTTCCCATAAGAAAAGAAACTACACTTATTCCAGGGTGAAGAGTTTTCATCTTATTAGTTATAACACCTGCTTCTACTAGTTCAACTACTCCATCTGATATCATTTCTGAATGTATTCCCAAATCTTTCTTATCCTTTAAAAATAAAAGTACAGCCTCTGGTATTGCGCCAATACCAAGTTGTAGTGTAGAACCATCTTCAATTAATGATGCACAATTTTCCCCAATCTTTTTTTCAACTTCTCCTATGCTAGGTGGTTGAAGTTCAATTATTTTATGAGATGTTTCAATTATATAGTCTATATCTGATATATGAATAAATGAATCTCCCATAGTTCTTGGCATCTTATCGTTTACTTCTGCAATTACAATCTTTGCATACTGAGCTGCAGGCTTTGTATAGTCATTTAATACTCCAAAACTACAGTACCCATGCTCATCTGGAGAGCTAACCCGAACTAAAGCTACATCAACAGGCATATATCCTTTTCTAAACAATTTAGGAACTTCATGAAAGAAACAAGGGGTAAAATTATCCCCCCTCGTATAATGTAGTTGTAAGCATTGATAATAATTCAGTCATACTAACC
>NZ_CALEVF010000186.1 GCF_937920395.1 uncultured Clostridium sp.
GTAATATAGTAATATATGCATTTACAACAATTTGTCTTGTTAATAACCATAAGAGCTCCTTTGAAGAAATAAAATTTATTTTGACATTATATAAATATTAAAAATACAATTTTACTAATAATAGAATATTTTACAACATAAAAAAATAGATACAGTTTGTTTTAAACATATATCTATACATATATCTATACATATAATATAATTAACCTCCGAGGGTTATATCTTGCTGATTATACCAATTTAATGCATTAGTTAAATGCTCAGGTTTGAAATCAGGCCAAAAGTCATTTATGACATAAAAGTCAGAATAAATGGATTGTATGGGTAAGAAACCACTAAGACGATTTCTACCACCCCAACGAATGATTAAATCTACTCTAGAAACATCTTTAGTTTTGATACAATTAATTATATTGCTTCTTTTACTGCTTTTGTTTTGGTCAAGGTTACTAAGATCCCATTCCCAGCCATAGTTAACTAAAAAATTAATCCTCATCCCACCCTTGCCGAAGGTTTTACGAGTAGTGAAAGGAAGTAGTTCTTTTGGAAACATAGGTGAGTCACTATTCCCGACTACTAACAAATCGGCATCTTGTGTACTTAAAAGTTTTACAGCATCTACACAAGCTTTAACAAAGGCTTCTCTTTGTATTGCTGGCCTTTTTGTATTATCTGTAGTAAAACCGTAATAAGTTATTTCTTTTACACCAGCATCTTTGCAAAGTTTATACAAAGATAGACCTGGATCTAATCCATAAGTATATCCTTTGTCCTTAGTCAAACCATTATCTACGCACCATCTTCTATTTCCATCGGGAATTATTCCGATATGATTTGGTATTCTCATATTATCACCCTTTAGTTATGAATTTTTATAACATATAAATCATAGTATATCCATTATTGCTACATTAATCCAATAATTTATTTGGTTATTAGTTGTTTTTAAAAAAAAAATTGAATTAGTTTATATAAAATAAATATTTTATATAAACTTTTGAATAAAGAAAAAAATAAGTTTAATATATAGTATAATATTATTAAAATATTGACATATTAATTAACTTAGTTAAAATATAGTGCGATATAAAATAATTTTCTTCATAAGTTGGGGTGTTTTAATGAATAAAACAAAGGGAGCTATATTTCAATCTGCAATAAAAAATTTTTCTATTAATGGATATGACGGAGCTACTATGGATGAAATTTCTGTAAATGCTGGAGTAGCTAAAGGTACGGTTTATTATTATTTTAAAAGTAAGGATGAGGTTTTTAAATACATAATTACTGAGGGTATTAGTTTATTAAGGCAACAAACAGAAAGCATTAATACTGGTGAGGGTAATTATTCTTATAAACTAAGAGAACTTAGCAAGGATCAGTTAAGATTGGTGTATGAAAATAGGGATTTATTTAAGGTTATAATGAGTCAGGCTTGGGGTGGTAAAATAAGACATCTTGAACTTAGAGAATTGCTTAAGGGGTATATGGAGGATATTAAAAAATTTTTAATTAACGCAATGGATGATGGCGCTATAAAAAAATGTGAGCCTTCATTTTTAACATATATATATTTTGGAACCTTGGTATCAGTAGCAATATATTATGTTATAAATAATGATAGTATGAAATTAGATGAAATTACAGATAATTTTATTAATGGTTTATTAAATGGAATAAAATAAAGCAAAACATAAATGTATTCCTATACAATAGAATATATGGCTGTTTTGCTTTATTTTAAAGTAAATATTATAAATAAAGTCAATGTATTTTTGTTCACAAAAAATACATTGACTTTATAATTTAAAAATGTATTATATATATGTACTGACTAGTCAGTATTTATATATATAAAAATAATATTTAGAGGACGAGGTGATAACATGAACTTTTTTAAAGTAGCTAAAAGAGATATTTCAAGCATAGTAAGAAACAGATTTATACGAGTATCGGTAATCGCAATTATAATAGTTCCACTTTTATATAGTTTGCTTTATCTTGATGCATTTTGGGACCCGTATGCAAGAATTAAGGATATGCCTGTAGCGGTTGTAAACCAAGATAGTGGTAGCATGAAGGACGGGAAGAAAGTTAATTATGGACAAAATCTTGTAGATAATCTTAAAAAAAAGCAGGCAGTGGGTTGGCGATTTGTTACAAAAGCACAAGCAGAAAAGGGAGTTAACGGAAAGAGTTATTATGCAATGTTCGTAATTCCTGATAATTTTTCTGAAAATGCATTAAGCGCGACAAAAGGTAAACCAGTGCAAGCTAAAATATTATATAGTGCAAATGAAAAGAGAAATTTTTTAGCAGCACAAATTAATGGCAAAGTTTTAGATCAGATTAAGGCAGAATTAACAAAAAACATGACAAATGAGTATACAACAGCAGTATTTGATAATTTATATGTAATTAAGGATGGTATGAAGCAAGCGTCCAACGCAAATAAAAAGATCTCTGACGGCTTAGCTTCCTCGAAGAAAGGTACTAGCCAGTTAAAAGATGGAACAGGAAAACTCAATGGTAGTGTTCCAGAATTGTCTGATGGAGTAGGAGAATTATTACTTGGATCTAATACATTAACTAGCAAACTAGGGGAACTTAAAAATCAGGTGCCGGAAATGGTAAACGGAGTAAATCAGCTTAAGGGTGGATCTGATCAACTAAATAATGGATTAAGTAAGCTTAACGGTCAATTACCAGCTATGGCAACTGGAGTACAAAAGCTTAATGAGGCATATAAAACTCAAATTGTACCTTCAACTAAAAAACTTAAAGATGGAGCATCACAACTTGCATCAGGACTGGGTGCGACCAAAGATGGGGTAACTCAGTTAACTAAGGCATCAAAAAAATTAACTGATGTTTCAACACAACTTGTAGATGGATCAGCACAACTTGCTACAGGAGCCGTTCCAATGAAAAAAGGCATGAGTGATCTTTCGACTGGAAGTGCACAAGTCGCTGGAGGCGTAGATGTTTTATTAAATAATACTAAAACATCTCAAGTGGCATTGCAACAAGCAGTAGATACTAAGCTTAAAGCATATATAAGAGATAATCCAGAAGCGATGAAAGATGCAAATATGCAAGGATTTTTAGCTGAATTAGATTCATTAAACAAAACGGCTACAGACGCTAAGAAAGTAGCAATGATGAATGAGCTTAAAGCGGGGGCTCATACTGTGGCAATAGGATCTAAGCAATTAGAGGATGGATCTTCAGGCTTTATAGATGGTTCACAAAAACTTGCACAGGGTACTGCCGCATTTGCAACTGGTGCAAATCAGTTTTCTAAAGGGGCTGGAATTTTTGCGGAGCAAACAGGAGCAGCTGCAGGTGCAGCAACTCAAATTAGTGGAGGATTAGATAAGCTATATGTGGCTATGAATGGGGACTTCAGAAATGGACTCTCACAAATTAATGATAAAATTCCTACATTAACTGGAGGAGTACAGAAGTTAGCGACAGGTTCAGGAGCTTTGTCTGTAGGGCTTTCACAATTCAACCAAAAGATGCCAGCGCTATCAGATGGAACTTCAAAATTAAATGATGGTTCAGCTCAGCTTACACAGGGAATTAGTACTTTAAATGGAAAATTACCTGAACTTAAAGATGGGGTAAATAAGTTATATTTAGGGTCTAGCAAGCTAGACGTTGGAATGACAAAATTGTCAGATGGTTCTAAAGAACTTAGTGACAAGACAACAAAGGGTTACAATGATCTTAATGGTAGTTTAAAAAATGATACTAAAACCATGGCGGCAACATTTTCAGAACCTGTAGTTATGGACCAAGAAGCGATAGATCCTGTTAAAACTTATGGTGAAGGTTTTACACCTTATTTTATTCCATTGTCATTATGGGTAGGAGCTTTAATGATGTTCTTTGTAATTACGGATAAGGTAGATGATGATATTAAAGCAAGTCCAGCAGCTGTTGTAGCTGGTAAGTTCTTATCATATGGGGCAATAGGCTTTATGCAGGCAGTTCTAGCAAGTGGAGCTGTAATGTTATTAGGGCTTAGACCGGATAATGTAGTGCTATATTTCTTATTTAATATTTTCTTATCATATGTATTTATAGCGATTATTCAGTGCATGGTATTCTTACTTGGGCAATTAGGAAGATTAATGGCAATTGTATTATTAATTCTTCAGCTTACCTCTTGTGCTGGTACATTCCCACTGGAAATAGTACCTAAATTGTTTAAAGTTTTAAATCCATTTATGCCGTTTACTTATGCGGTATCTGGATTAAGAGAAGTAGTATCAGGTATTGATTATGGAGTATTTACAAAAGATGTAACAGTACTTGCAGTAATGTTGTTTATATTCTTATTCACATCAATATTAATGAAGGGTCATGCAGATAAGGCACAAAACTATATAAAGGAAAGAAAAGAGCAAGCAGATAATGCGACTGTATAATATGAATAAAAAATAATTATTTTGCAAAAAACATACGTCACCCTTTAAGGGTGACGTATGTTTTTTACTTAATATTAAATAAAGGAAATAATATCATTAATTAATTCAGCTTAATTAGTATCAATTTTTATTATAAGTTATAAGCTTGTGACCACTTAGGCCAGCCTTATAGCTTTTTAAAAACAAATTATAAAAATCACTTATTGTTTGTGAATACTTATCATCACCACTTATGTTTAGTACCTCAATTGCAGCTTCTATTGTGCATAAATTACCTTCCTTTGCACCTCCTCTTAAATCATATATAGACTTAAAGTTTGGTTCTAATGAAATAATTGGAAGGTTTTCTAAATAGGAACTTTTTCTAAGTATTTTTCGTGCTTCTTTCCATGTACCGTCTATGATAATAAAGGCAGGAATTTTTCCTTTACTAATGCATTCAAATTTTGGGCACTTGGTTTCATTATTTTTTATGGGAAAAAGTAAAAATGGTTCATATATATTATTATTTAAGTTTGCTATTAATTTTTCTGGAATTATTGTTCTTTCCCAAAGAAAAATTTCTGTGGAATGTGGATTTATAAGTTTCAATAGTCTTGCGGTATTAGAAGGCCTATAAAATTCTTTTTCCGTTGATAAAATCCAAATTTTTGAATTCGTTTTTATTTTAGGTGCTGCAGAACAGATGCAATTTAAAATAGGTAGTCCACATTTGTTACAACTGTTATACAGACTGGTTATTTGTTTTATTTTATAATCTGAGTTCATAGTTCCTCCTAAGTATTTAATTATAGAAAATTTTAATTAAGCATCCATATAGTATAATTTAAAACTCCAGCAAATGATACCCAAGCAATGTATGGAATCATAAGATATGCTGCAGGTTTATCAATCCTATAAAACTCAAAAGTAGTTAAAAGAATGAATACTAATAATAGAAGTAACTCTAAAAAAGCTAAAGCGTATAATCTAAATCTGAAAAATATAATGGACCATAAAAAATTTAGAAATAATTGAATACCATATAAAATCAATGCTTTTTTTACATCGATACCGGATTTGTAAGTCATCCAAATCCTATAAGCAGCTAAAGCCATTAGAAAAAATAATATTGTCCATACAACAGGAAAAATCCACCCAGGAGGAGAAAAATTAGGTTTAATGAAATTATTATAAGCACTTGCTCCACCCATACTTAAAAAACCACTTAAAAAGCCCACTCCTTGTGCAATTAAAATGCTAATAATAAGAGCAATAATATTTTTTTCACCGTTTACTTTAAATATGTTAAACATGTTTTATCTTCCCTTCTACAATTATTTATAATAGAGTCTGCGTAAATATATAATAATATATTTTATAATATACTGATTTAAGAGTTATTTTATACCTATAACAAGTTTGGATAATTAATAGTGATATTAGGCAAAGTAAATTTATACACTAAACTAATATAAATATTGAAAAATAAGAATGAAAAGCTAAGCTATTAAAAACAATCTAATCAGGTACAAGATACTTTTATCTTGACATAGAATATAAAAATATATATACTTTGACTATCAAACTAGTTGAAAATCTAAGCAAAGGGAGAGGATAATTATGAAGTTACCTCCTTTAAAAATCGGAGAATTAATAGCACGTATTCCTATAATTCAAGGCGGTATGGGCGTAGGTGTATCTTTATCGAAACTCGCATCAGCTGTTGCAAATGAGGGTGGGATTGGAATAATATCTACTGCGCAAATTGGATTTAATGAAGAAGACTTTGCAACTAATGCAAAAGAAGCAAATAAAAGAGCATTAAAAAATGAAATTAGGCGAGCTAAAGAATTAAGCCCTAAGGGCATAATTGGAATAAATATTATGGTAGCAATGAATAATTATGAGGAACTAACAACAGTAGCACTAGAAGAAGGTATAGATTTAATAATATCTGGTGCAGGACTTGCACTTGATTTGCCCAAAATAGCTAAAGGATTTAAAACAAAACTTGCACCAATAGTATCATCTGCAAAGGCAGCTATAGTAATATCGAAAATGTGGGATAGAAAAAACAAATGTGCCGCAGATTTAATTGTTGTTGAAGGTCCAGAAGCTGGTGGCCATCTTGGTTTCTCTTTGGAATCGCTACTTGAAAAGAAAGCACAAGATTTAAAGCAAATAGTTAAAGAAGTTATAGAGGCAATTAAGCCTTTCGAAGAGAAGTATAATAAAAAAATTCCTGTAGTAGCTGCAGGTGGAGTTTATACTGGTACCGATATTTCAGATTTAATGAAAATAGGTGCAGCTGGTGTTCAAATGGCTACCAGATTCGTGGCAACGTATGAATGTGATGCTAGTTTAGCTTTTAAAATGGCATATATTAATTCAAAAGAAGAAGACATAAAGATAGTAAAAAGTCCAGTAGGTATGCCTGGACGTGCTATTAACAATGATTTTATGAAAGATGTAGAGGCGAATGGTTGCAAAGTAAGCAAGTGTTATTTATGTATTAAGAAATGTAATCCTAAAACCACACCTTATTGCATTACGGAAGCACTTATACAAGCCGTAAGAGGAAACTTAGACAAAGGACTTGTTTTTGTTGGAAGTAATGCTTATAAAGTAAATAAAATTGTGACCGTTAAGGAACTTATGACTGAATTAGTAGAAGAAGCAGAACAAAATTTTAGTTTATTATAGGTGAAATAAAATGTAAAAATATTCATATTTATGGTAAAAATATTGACAAATTACTACTCCATAGATATACTTTGAGTATCAAAGTACATGAAAACATAAGTATATGGAAATCAAGGTATGGGAAACGGTGATAAATATGAGCAGATCTGTTGGAGTTGTAAATGAACTTTTAGTAGAGACCTTTAGTGACATAT
>NZ_CALEVF010000187.1 GCF_937920395.1 uncultured Clostridium sp.
TATTAGATGAAATTTCAAAGTTTACACCAAAAGAAATTATTGTCTCAGAAGATATTCCTGATGAAATACTAAAGGTTATTAAAGAGAGATTTAATGTATCATATTCTGCATACCCTAATGATTTTTTTATAATGAAAAATGATAATTTAATAAAAAATCAGTTTCATAATTACAGTGAAAAAACCTTTTCGCAAACTTTACTAAGTAGTATTTCAGGACTACTTAGTTATATTATAGATACACAAAAAAATTCTCTTTCTCATATAGATACTATAGAATATTATGATATTTTAGATTATGTAAGTTTAGACGCTAATTCTAGGAGAAACTTGGAACTCACAGAAACTTTAAGAGATAAAACTAAGAAAGGTTCTTTATTATGGGTGCTAGATAGAACTAATACTGCTATGGGAGCTAGAAGACTACGTAAATGGTTAGATCAGCCTTTAATAAACAAGAAGTCGATAGATGAAAGATTAGAGGCCGTAGAAGAAATTAAAAATAAAACAACTTCACATGAAGATTTAAAAGATGTGCTTGTTGATATATATGATATAGAAAGGTTAGTTGGAAAAATTTCTTCAAAGAACGTTAATGCTAAAGAATTAATTTCTCTTAAAAACTCTATAGAAAAAATACCAAAAGTAAAATCAATTATATCGGTGTTAAACAGTAAATTAATGAAAAAGATATATTTAGAATTGGATGACCTAAAGGATATACATAATATATTAGAGAAGGCTATTATAAATAGCCCAGCTATCTCCATTAAAGAAGGAAATATTATCAAAGAAGGTTTTAATAGCGAAATAGATGAGTTAAGGCGTGCTAAGGCTCATGGTAAAGAATGGATTGCTACTCTAGAGAGTGACGAAAAAAGAATAACTGGAATAAAATCATTAAAAGTTGGGTATAACAGAGTATTTGGTTATTATATTGAAGTAACCAAATTAAATATTCCATCGATTCCAGAGGGTAGATATATAAGAAAACAGACTTTATCTAATGCAGAAAGATATATTACTCCCGAACTTAAGGATATGGAAGATAAAATTTTAGGTGCACAAGATAAATTAGTGAATATCGAATATGATATATTTACAGGTATAAGAGAAGAAGTTGAAAAGCATATAGAAAGAATGAAAAACTCAGCGAAGCTAATATCAGAAATAGATTGTTTAAGCTCACTTGCTACAATTGCTCTAGAAAATAATTATACGAGGCCTAAGATAAATAAAAAGGGCATTTTAAATATAATAGGTGGAAGGCACCCAGTAGTTGAGAAAATGATGCCTACGAATACATTCATTGAAAATGATACATATATGGATGAAAAAGATAACCAATTACTGTTAATAACAGGGCCTAATATGGCAGGTAAATCAACATATATGCGCCAAGTAGCTTTAATAACTATTATGGCTCAAATGGGAAGTTTTGTTCCTTGCATGTCAGCAGATATATCCATTTGTGATAAAATCTTTACAAGAATAGGAGCATCTGACGATCTTGCTGCAGGTAAAAGTACATTTATGGTAGAGATGTGGGAAGTATCTAATATACTAAAAAATGCAACTAATAAAAGTTTAGTTTTACTCGATGAGGTAGGTAGAGGTACAAGTACTTATGATGGATTAAGTATAGCTTGGTCAGTAATTGAGTATATCTGTAAAAATACTAATTTAAGAAGTAAAACATTATTTGCTACTCATTATCACGAGTTAACAAAACTAGAAGGAATAATTAATGGTGTTAAAAATTATTCTGTTGCCGTGAAAAAAATAGAAAATGAAATTGTATTTCTAAGGAAGATTGTACCTGGTGGAGCTGATGAGTCCTATGGTATTGAGGTAGCAAAACTTGCGGGGTTGCCGAAAGATGTAATAAATAGGGCAAATGAAATCTTAATATCATTAGAAAAAAACAATGCTAGTACTGAGATTAACTTTATTAATAAGAAAACTGAAAAAATAGAACACTCTAGCAAAACTGATAGAAAAGCTACTGAAAAAATTAATGAGGAAAATATAGTGGAAAAAGAAGCAGCTGTTACTTATGAAGCTGATATAGTGCAGGATGATGCTACTCAGATAAGCTTTACAGATATAGAAAAGGATAATATATTAAAAGAAATTAAAAATATAAATATTCTTAATCTAACACCTATGGATGGTTTTAATAAATTATATGAGTTAGTTAATAGGGCAAAGCTGTTATAATGATAATAAAGTTGCTACCATGATGTCTGAGTTATTATAAAAATAGCAAAGGATGTGAGGTCTTATGAGAATTAATGTATTAGAAGTTGAAACTTCAAATAAAATTGCCGCAGGTGAGGTTGTAGAAAGGCCATCATCTGTAGTAAAGGAATTGGTTGAAAATAGTATAGACGCAGGTGCTAAAAATATTACAATAGAAATATCAGATGGTGGTCAAAAAAACATAAAGGTAATTGATGATGGATCAGGTATTCATGTAGATGATATAGAAAAAGCTTTTTTACCTCATGCTACTAGTAAAATAAAAAATGTTGAAGATATATATAAAATACATTCATTAGGGTTTAGGGGTGAAGCATTACCTAGTATAGCTTCAGTATCTCGCACGTTGTTAAATAGTAGAACTAAAGAATCACCTTTTGGTATGGAAATATCGCAGTCATCAAGTGATATACTATACGTTAAAGAAGTTGGATGTAATGTTGGAACAACAATAGAAGTTAAGGATTTATTCTTTAACGTACCAGCAAGACAAAAATTTCTAAAGTCACCACAAAGGGAATCTGCTTTAATATCGGATATTTTAGGAAGACTAGCACTCGCTAATAATGAAATTTCTTTTAAATTATCAAATAATGATAAAAAGGTGTTTTCTACATTTAGTTCTACGGAGCCTCGTGACACTATTAGATACATATACGGCAAAGAGGTTGCAGAAAATATTACAAGTTTTGAAAAGTATAATGACGTAATGTCCGTACATGGATATATTGGTAATGCTCAGATAAGTCGTGGAAGCCGTAACAGGCAAAGTATTTTTGTTAACAAAAGGTATATTAAAAGTGGCTTAATAACTGCTGCCGTGGAAAATGCTTTTAAATCTTTTTTAACTATTAATAAATTTCCGTTTTTTGTTATATTTTTAGACATTTTCCCAGAGTATATAGATATCAATGTTCATCCTCAAAAAACTGAAATTAAATTTCAGGAAGATAAAGCAATATTTAAGTTTGTTTTTGATGCAGTCCATACTGCAATTGGCGATAGTTTAAGAGGTAATTTTGATGTTACAGCTGATGATGATAAAAAAAATAATAATGGCAATGAAAAAAGAAATGAGAATGAAAATAATAGTGGATACGAAGTTGAAAAAAATACCATAAAAAAAGATGTTTATGATTTTAACAGAACAATTATAGATGAAAAAGTCAAAGAAGAATTGGAAAAGAGTATTCAAATTCCAATTGATTTTAAATATAAAAGACAAGACAATGAAAATCAAGCAGATAATTTTATGGAGTCTTCATATGCACATTCAAGCTTTCCAAAAGTTACAAGTAATTCAAAGAGTGAACTTAAAGGGGACACTAGAGAATTGCAGAGCACAAGTGAAAATTTCAAAGAGAATGTCAGTATAAATAATGAGACAGGTGAAATCACATCACCAAATGAAGCTCCTAAAATTTCAAAGTTCCCAGAACTTCGAATTATAGGACAATTTAATAAAACTTATATAATTGGTGAGGCATACAATGAACTTTACCTAATTGACCAACATGCAGCTCATGAAAAGGTGTTATTCGAGAAATATAAAAAAGAAATTAAAAACGCGCAGGTGGTATCTCAAATTTTATTAGTACCAACAGTAATAGAACTAAGCGTGGATGATTATGCTTACTATAGTGAAAATATAACTGTGTTTAATAATACTGGTTTTAATATTATTGAGTTTGGTGAAAATACTATTAGTATAAAGGAAGTTCCTATAATCCTTGGCAAACCAGATATTAAAGATCTTTTTAATGAGATATTAGATAACCTTAAAAATATGGGTAGTGGTGAAACTATACAAATCAAATATACACGTATAGCAACACTTGCATGTAAAGCAGCGGTAAAAGCTAATAATCTGTTATCAGATTTAGAAATGAATAAATTAATTAATGATTTAAGATACATTGATGAACCTTTTACTTGTCCACATGGAAGACCTACAATAATAAAAATTACACTTAATGAATTAGAAAAAAAGTTTAAAAGAATACAATAGAAAAGGTGAAAATATGAAAGATTTATTTATTTTAGCAGGCCCTACTGGTATTGGGAAAACAGAAATTTCTATAAAACTTGCTCGTATACTAAATGGTGAGATTATATCAGCTGATTCAATGCAAATATATAAATATATGGATGTTGGATCTGCTAAGATTTCAGATCAGGAGATGATGGGAATTCCTCATCATCTATTGGATATAATAGAGCCAAGTGTTGCTTTCAGTGTAGCCGATTTTAAAGAAAGATCAGAGAATGCAATTTGTGATATAACAAATAGAAATAAACTCCCAATGCTCGTTGGTGGAACTGGGTTTTATATAAATTCTTTAATTTATAATTACAGCTTTGCGGGTAGCAATAAAGATGAAGCATATAGGGAATATCTTACAACTCTTGCAGAAGAAAATGGAAAAGAATATGTACACAACTTACTAAAAGGAATTGATGAAAAAACCTATAATAAACTATTCCCTAATGATTTAAAAAGAGTTATTAGAGCTTTAGAAGTATACAAGGTCAGTGGTAAACCAATGAGTGAGTTTACGGCGGAGCAGAACATTTTAGATATTCCTTATAATGTACATTATTTTGTACTAAATATGGATAGACAAAAATTGTATAATAGAATAAATATGCGGGTAGATAACATGCTGAAAAATAATTTAGTTGATGAAGTTATAAAATTAAAGAAAATGGGCTATAATTCTGATATGCAGTCAATGAAGGGTATAGGGTACAAAGAAATATTATATTACTTAGATGATAAAATATCTTTAAATGAGGCTATAGAGAAAATTAAACAAGGAAGTAGAAATTATGCTAAAAGGCAACTTACTTGGTTTAGAAAAGATCAAAGGGTAAACTGGATTAATAAAGATGATTTCAGCAACGATGATGAGATTGTAGCCTACATAAAAAGTCAATTGACCATTTAAAATAAAAGATTAATGGTCTAAGCAAAGTAAAATTAAAATACAATTGTGGAGGAATATTTGTGAACAAAGCTATTAATAATCTGCAGGATATTTTTTTAAATGAGGCAAGAAAAAGTAAAATACAAGTTGCTTTATATTTAATAAATGGGTTTCAATTAAAGGGCAATGTAACTGGTTTTGATACATTCACTGTAGTATTAAATTGCGATGGGAAACAAATGATGGTATATAAACATGCTATATCTACAATAACTCCACTTAAACCAGTATTATTCGTGAGTCAACAAGTTTAAAGTTATATTATGCTAATAATGGCCTAAGCTTATTTTATACTAGCTTGAGGCTTTATTTTTAACTTAAGGTGATTTATAATATAGATACTAAATATGAAAGAGGTAAATGATGATAAATGAAAAGAACATTAAAACTTTAGGAACACATAGTGGTAAGTTCCATGCAGATGATGTTATGGCTACAGCTATGCTAAGACTATTATTAGGAGATATAAAGGTAGTTAGAACAAGGGACGAAGAGGTACTTAAAAAACTAGATTTTGTTTATGATATATCCCTTGGAGAATTTGACCACCACCAATTAGATAAAGAAATAAGGGAAAATAACATTCCATATGCCGCATCAGGTTTAGTCTGGAGAGAGTTTGGTTCTAGAGTAATACAAAAGTTTAATTCTGAGTTTAATGAAGATGATATAATATCAATTTTTGATTATATAGATAGAACTTTAGTGCAGGGAATTGATGCTATAGATAATGGCATAGATTCTAAATCAGAATTTAAAGTAACTTCAATAAGTGATATTATACAAAATTTTAATCCTACATGGGATGATGACTCATCTAAAGACGATGCATTTGAAGAAGCAGTAGAATTTGCGACTATTGTTATAAAACGGATAATAAGTAGACAAGTTTCTGTAATAAAAGCAAGGGATATAGTAGATAAGGGCTTTCAAAATAGAGAGGTTAATGAAATAATGGTTTTGGAAAAGGGTAGTCCTTGGCTTCAACAGTTACTTAAAATAGATGTAAACAGTGAGGTATTATTTGTCATTTCACCTGGAGATAACAACACAGAGTATAAGATTCAAACCGTAAAGAAAACAGCGGGGACTTTTGAAGCAAGAAAAGATTTAATCGAATCAATTAGAGGGAAATCAAGTGATGAGATAAATTCAATTATAAAAATAGATGATGCTATCTTTTGTCACAAAGCAGGGTTTATAGCATCAGCTAAAAGCCTCGCTAGTGCTCTAAAAATAGCAAAATTATCAATTTAAAATATGAATTAATGAACCCAATAACGATTGTTGTTATTGGGTTCATTTTTTATGAAATAATTTATTATGAATCTCTAGAAACAATATAAGTAATTTTACTGCATAGTAACCCAATATGTAATATTATTTTTATTATCAACCATGGTTTGAAATTTATTTTCTATAGCTTAATATAGCTACAAAGATAAATTTCAAATTATGGTTATAATCTATTGATAGTGTCATTTGAAAATGATACTATGGAGATTGAGATAATATGGATAACACTTGATATAAAATTGTACAATTAAAATAGTTTTTGTAGTTTTTGGGGGGAATGAAAATGAAAATAGCAACGACACAGATAATGAGGAAAATTGATCAATATTGTATAGAGGTTTTAGGAATTCCAGGTATTGTTCTAATGGAAAATGCAGCACTAAAGGTAATAAAAAACATATCAGAAGATACTAAGAAATTTGTAATTGTTTGCTCCAGTGGGAATAATGGTGGAGATGGTTTTGCAGTAGCAAGACATCTTTTAAATAGAGGAAATTATGTCGAGATATTTTGTCTTGGTTCAGAGGAAAATATGAGTTTAGATGCATTAATTAACCTTAATATTGTTAAAAATATGGGTGTGAAAGTAATAAAATTAAGTAATAATGAAGATTTGAAAATTTTAAAGGAAAGCATAATTCAATGTGAAACTACTATTGATGCAATTTTTGGAACTGGATTATCTAGAGAAGTTAAAGGCATTTATTCTTTAGCAATTACAATAATGAATGATAATAGTAAGTCTATATTGTCAATCGATGTCCCATCGGGATTTGAGTGTAATAGTGGAAAAGTGATGGGGAATTGTATTAGAAGTAATAAAACAGTTACATTTGAGCTTTATAAAAAAGGTTTTCTTTCTTATGATGCAGAGGCCATTACTGGAGAAATTGTTATTGAGAATATTGGAATACCAAAAGACGTATTAGACAAATTTCACGAAAATGAATATGTAATGGATATAGATTTTATTAAAGAGTTAATTAAAAGAAGAAATAAATATTCACATAAGGGTGATTATGGCAGAACTCTTGTTTTGGCAGGATCACTTGGGTTTACTGGTGCGGCGTATATTTCAACTCAAGCTGCTGTTCGAAGTGGGGCTGGCCTTGTTACTTTAGGCTGTGATACCTCAATTCAAAACATATTAAGTGGAAAATTAGTTGAAGCTATGACGGTCTCAATTAATGATGAAAAAAGACTAGATTCCTTAATATCTAAGAGTGATTGTATTGCAATTGGTCCAGGCCTTGGAAATAATCTAGATACTTTGAATTTACTAAAAAAAGTTTTATCGAATTCGAAATGTCCTATTGTAATTGATTCAGATGGTTTAAATGTGCTCGAGGACAATCTTGAACTTCTTAGGAATAAGAAATGTCAGATAGTTCTTACTCCTCATATGGGGGAAATGGCAAGAATATCTGGGTTTTCAATAGATGAAATAAATAAAAACAAGATAGAAATAGCAAAAGTTTTTGCAAAAACACATAATGTTATTTTATTACTTAAAGGATTTAATACAATAATAACAGATGGAAAAACGGTGCAAATTAATCCTACTGGAAGCAGTGCAATGGCATCAGGTGGAATGGGGGACTGCTTGACAGGTATTATCGCATCTTTTATATCTCAAGGTTATGATGTAATGACTGGAGCATGTATTGGTGCATATGTTCATGGATACGCTGGTGATAAACTTTCAAAAAAAATGTTCTGTGTAAATGCAAGTCATATTATAGAAGAGCTCCCTTTTATAATAAAAGAAATTCAGGATTTAAAATAATACTATTAATGATAATGATAATTATTCAACATTTCAAGTAATATTAAATCTTAAACAACATATAGATATATGCTAGTGCTAAATATAATTTATATTATTGAACTTTTTTTGCAACTAAAAGTTTATAAGTAACGTTTATAATATGGTATATAAATGAACTTATAATAATTCTTATGGTATTAACTATTATAAAACATGTAGGGGATGGAAATTAGGATATGAAGCGTAAAAAAATTATTGTTTTGGGAATCATATGTATGGTCGTAATTGGTGCTAGTATTGGTTATAAATTAAAGTCAAAGGTTGTTGTCAAAACAAATACCATTGTAGTATCAAGTAATAAAAGTAAGATTATTCATAAAAGCTTAGCTGAGTTTGATAGTGAGAGGCCAGATAAATCTATAATAAAATCATCAGACAAAGGTGAAAATGTAAGAAGAATACAAACTAGACTAAAAAAATACGGCTACAACGTTGTTGTGGATGGGGATTATGGTGAAGGTGTAATTTATGCAGTTATGGATTTTCAACAAAGACATAATATTATACCTAGTGGTAAAGTAACAGTTGAAACAATAGATGCTATGTACAAAACACCTACAGAGGATAATATGTACAAGCCTGCAATTCAAACTTTTCTAAGTTCAAATGATGTTGCTCTAAAATCTACTTATGAAAGTAAATTAAATAGTGGTGAAAATACAAGTTCTACAAATAATTATATTTTAGTAGATCTATCACAGCAAAGAGTATACATTTTTTATGGTTCATTGCATAATTGGAAATTAATTAACACATTTTCTTGTGGCTCTGGTAAGGCCGAAACGCCAACAGTAACTGGGCTTTTTCGCGTTGGGATTAAGGGATTGAATTTTAAATCAGGTACAGCTGCTTCACCAGTTTATTGTAAGTATTTCACTCAAATTAGCGGTAATTACTTATTCCATAGTATTTTGTACGATAAGAATGGAAATGTAATAGATGGCAATTTAGGAGCAGTTGAATCACATGGCTGCATTAGGTTAGCTCTTGAAAACGCAAAATATATATATAATAATATACCTATTGGATCTACAATTTGGGTAAAATAAATATTGATTATTAATATACTCCGGGAGCAATATCTCGGAGTATATTTTATTAAAAGATAAAAGGATAATGATAATTGAGTATTAAATTATGTACATATATGTTTTAAACAAAAATAAATATCATAAGTAAATATAAATAGTGCACTAATAGTAATTTTAACAAGTATAATAGAATAAATCAGTTTCCTTTTGAAGGAGGTATTATTTATGAAAAGAGAATATTTAGAATTAAAAACATGTCGTACAGAAAAAGCTGAATTTGTAAAAGAAAAGGAATATATTGTACTTGACACAACAACTGAATATACATATGAATATGACTTCAACATATTACCTTGCTATAGGGTTATAAATGAAAAAGGTGGAGTTGAAATAGTTGTGCCTGATCAAATTTTCTATCCAACACATAGGTTGTTGCAATCAATAAAAGATGTAGTATATACAGGTGTTTTAGATGTAGATAATTTAGTAGAAGGGGAAGTATATTCAGTCTTTAAAATGAACGAAGAAAAAGAAGAACCTTTTTATACTATATTTGATAATTCTTATAAGTTAATGACATATTATGCTTCTTTATTTGTCTCAGAAACCCAGTATCTTAGAATGACTAAGGAGGAACTTTATAATTTAAAAAAAGTTAAAAAAGAAGAATTATTACAATTTGAGGACAAGGGAAAAAAAGATGTCCAAATGTTATTAGATAAACAATTAGAAATTGAAAACAATAAAAAAAAGGAGATTCAAAATTCTTTAGATGAAAAAGAAAGACTACGAAATGTAACGAATTCAAATAATTTAGAAATTGAAAAATTCAAGGAAGTTATAAAAGTGTTACGTCCTAATAAAGTAGAAAATACTACTAATCCTTTAATGTATGAAATTTATAAAATAAAGAATAAAATTAATAAAGTTTCGATATTATTTTTTATTGGATGTAGCATAACAGTTATTTCTTCATTGGTTAGTAATTTATTGTTAAGTTCAGTAATTAATATCATATTTTTAATAACAGGTGTGTCAACCTACGCATATTTGAAAAATGATTTATCGCAAAGCGTAATTAAAGCTATACCTACAAATAAAAAACCAGATAAAGAATCACTAAATTTAATGCTCTCATTTAGTGACGATATATTGCTGAAATTAAAGAAAATCGAATTGAATATATTAGTATTAGAAGAGGGAGCGACAATAAGTGCTGGCACTGTTTCATTAATAAAAGAATCGGTTTCATTTTGCCTAGAAAGTTATAAAACCAAGGATATTAATCTACTAAAAGATATATACATATTTTTAGATAAGACGCTTGAATATATATATAGTTTAATAGAAGGCGAGAATTTAGCAGAAGAATATATAGAAAAGCAGATTTATGAAAATGTATCTTCTATTATAAAAAGGAATACCGATGTTTTCGATCTTATGATTTCAGATAATAAAGAAATTAAAGAAATATTAAGTAAAGTTGATTAATGATATAGGATAAAAGTGTATATACCTTTATTTTATTAGATGATTAAGGTAAAATAAAGACAAGACTATACACTTTAAGGGGGAATAAAACTGAAAAACATTAAGTCTTTAACACATTTTATTCAGAGTTTATTAAGAGCAAGGGTATTGTTAGCTGCTTTGATTATGGTTATTGCCTTGGTATATGTAGGAGGAATAGACCAATCAAATAATAAAAATAGTACAAGCAGTACTACTAAGTATGTACAAATATTTAGTAGTGCATACAAAACTCAGTATGGAATAACAACGGCAAGCAGTTTAAATATTAGAACAGGAGCAGGAGCAAATTATACTACAATTGGAACTATGAAAAAAGGAACTAATGTAGTTGTGATTGGGAAAGCAAACAACTTTTATAAAATAACTTATGGTGCAAACACAAGATACATAAGTGCTCAGTATGTGAAAATAACAACTAAACCAAAATTACTGATTGAAAAAATAAAAAATAAGGGTAATGCAAAGCAAGCCATAGTTGTTACTACTAGTAGTTATAGTAATGTAAATGCTACTATAACTACATTTGAAAGTGTCAACGGAGTATGGAGACAAGTTTCCTCTTTTGTTGGCAATGTGGGAAATAAAGGTTTTATTTATAATAAAGTTGAGGGCGATGGTCGTTCTCCAATAGGTATTTTTTCATTAGGTACATCATTTGGTAGATATGCGAATCCTGGTACTTCAATGACATATAGAAAATCCACCACGAATGATTATTGGGTAGATGATAGCAGTTCAAGTTTGTATAATACATGGCAAAAAGGACCTGTACGTGGTCGTTGGAAATCGGCTGAAAAAATGTACATTCCTCAATACAATTATGGTTTTGTAATAAATTATAATACTGTTAAAAGAACACCTGGTAAAGGTTCTGGTATATTTTTTCATGTATGGTCAGGAGCAGGGCACGGAACAGCTGGATGCATTTCGACATCTCAGTCTAATGTTATAAACACTTTAAAATGGTTAAAGCCATCTAATAGTCCTATAATAATTGAAGGACCACTTTCTGAAGTGTTAAAAATGTAGAATAATAAAATAATAGAGAATAGTAAAACTAAGAATAGTAGACTTAAGGATTACCTTAATGTCTATTATTCTTTTTTATTTTAAATAGAAAGAAATAGAGCACTAATAAAGATAATGTATATTCTATATGTAAATTTCATATGTATATAACAAACGTATATTGCTTGTATATACATTTAGGGGCTTGCAGAATTCAAAAATAAAAACTGTGGATAACTTTTAAGATTTG
>NZ_CALEVF010000188.1 GCF_937920395.1 uncultured Clostridium sp.
CAAATCTTAAAAGTTATCCACAGTTTTTATTTTTGAATTCTGCAAGCCCCTAATATGAACCTCCTTAGTATCTATATAATTTAATAATATTACTGATTAATTATAACCACAAAGTTAAAAAAATTATGTATGATTACATTTAAAAAAAACATCCTATGATATAATTGGTGTAATAATAAATATATAAGACAAAAGGTGAAGTTATGGATAAAGCAGGTAAAATATATATTAAAGCAATGAATAAGTACAATGATGGCTATATAGATAAAGCATTAGACCTCTGTGAAAGAAGTATTTCTTTAAAGCGAACAAATGCTGCTGCTCTGAATTTAAAGGGTATTTTATATTATTTAAAAGGTGATTTAGAAAATGCTAAAAAAATGTGGAGTATCAATTATAAAAGCAATGATAATAAAGTATCAAAAAAATATTTAACCGATAGTGTCAGAGATAAGAAAAGATTAGTATTGTATATAAATGCATTGGAGTTAATAGACCGATTAAACATATGTGAGGCGTTAGAAAATTTAAAACAGTGTCAAGATAGTGACTTTAATTTTATAAATGTGAACAATAATATAAGTCTTTGTTATATAAAACAAGGTGAATATGATAAAGCACTAAAATACATAAACGAAGTTGTAAAAGTAGATAAAAAGAATGCCCAAGCTATTATTAATAAAGAGATTTTAATGAAATATGGAGGCTTAAAAAGAAAAATAAATTATGGGAAAATAATCATAGTTACTGTTAGCATAATCTTAATTATAACTGCAATTTTTATAGGTGAGAAAAACAGTTACAATATAAAACATACTTCAATAATGGATGTAAAAAAATTAAAAAATGAAATTTCTTTGATAAAAGGAAATGATAAAGATGAGGTTAAGAACTCAGAAAAAATGGGAAGTATTAAATTAATAGAAATTAATAAGAATACTAAGATGGATAAATCGGTTGCCCGGAAAGTAGTAGCAAACACAGCGCCAAAAATTGAAGAATTTCCTCGTAAGCAATTTGAGGTTAGTATAAAGAATAATAATATGGAGCAAATAGTCGTATATTTAAATAGATGGAATAATATTGATTTGGATATGAACGATAAATTACTTGTTGTAAAAGGTGAAAAAATCATAAAAAGTAAGGGATTATTATACTTTTATAATAAAGGCGTAGATTATATAAATGATAAAGAGTACACTAAAGGTCAAAAGTATTTTTTATATGCATTACCTTATTCAAATGACAATTATTTGCAAGAACATATTCTTTATATGTTAGCAGTAAGTTATAAAGCTAGTTCTAATTTTCAAAATGCTGTTAAATATTACGAGCTTGTTTTAAAACAATTTCCTAGGGGCGATTATACCGAGGAAGTTTTATATAATTTAATTTTAATAAATAAAGATGTAGATTCAAATAAGGCGGAGTTTTATGCAGAAAAATTAGTTAAACAATTTCCAAAATCAATATATAAGAACACAATAGTAAAAAAGATATTAGGTATATAAAAATAAATAATATATCAAAGATATAATGGACATTTTATGTTTTGATTTGGTTATACTAATTTTAAAATGTATAATAGAAAATACCTAACACTGTTACACATTTTAGAAATAAAGATATTTGGTCAATGTTTAACATTATTGACTAGTAACATTATAAGGTATACAATAATAACAATATATACATACCCTTATGGGGTATAATAAACGGAGGTAATAATATGATTAAAGAAGTTAATGATATAAACTTTAATGAAGAAATAGCAAATTCAGATAACCTAGTTGTAGTTGATTTTTGGGCACCTTGGTGTGGACCTTGTAAAATGTTAAGTCCAGTAATTGAAGAATTAGCAAATGAAATGGGTAAAAACGTTAAATTCGCGAAAATAAATGTGGATGAAAGTCCTATAATAGCATCAACATATAAAATTTCAAGTATTCCAACAGTTATGGTATTTAATAAGGATTCTGTTAAAGAAACTTTAGTAGGATTTAGACCAAAAGCAGAACTTAAGAAAGTAATAGAAAAAAATTTATAAGGCTTTAAACATAACTCTGATTATAATTAAACATTATAATTGCAATTACAAAACAAACAAATAAAATAAAATATATAGTTAATAAAATGGAATGGAGATAGATAATTTAAATTTATAATTTAAATAATTATCTCCATTTTTAAAGGTATATAATATTTACTAATGATAAGTATTACGTAATTGATAAAAATGGTTGATTTTTGTGTATGAAAGAAGAACACGGGGGAGAGAAAATTATGAATGCAAGGTATGACATAGCGATAATTGGAACAGGGCCAGCAGGACTTGAGGCAGCGATTAATGCTAAAATCAGAAATAAAAATATAATAATTTTTGGAAATGAGGATCTAAGTCCAAAACTTGCAAAAGCATCAAAGGTAAATAATTTTTTAGGGCTTTATAACATTACGGGTATTCAACTTAAAAATAATTTCGCAGCACATATTGCCGCAATGGGGATAGGTATTGTAAATGAGAAAATAAACAATGTTTATGCTATGGGAGATTATTTTGTTTTAATGGTAAATGAGAAAAGCTATGAGGCTAAATCGATAATCTTAGCTACAGGTATAGAATATACTAAACCATTAATAGGAGAAGAAAAATTTTTAGGAAAAGGTGTAGGATATTGTGCTACATGTGATGCTCCATTATATAAGGGGAAAACAGTTGTTGTAGTTGGTTATAATAAAGAAAGCATTGATGAAACTAATTATGTAAGTGAACTAAGTGATAAAACATATTTTATTCCTATGTATAAAGGTGAATATAATTTAAATGAAAATATAGAAATTGTAAATCACAAGCCTTTAAAAATAGTTGGTGATGACGTAGTTACTAAGATAATATTAGATGAAGGTGAAATAATTACAGATGGTATTTTCATGTTAAGAGATAGTGTGTCCCCTGGTCAATTAGTGCCAGGTATCGAGATAGAGAATGGGCATATAAAGGTTGATAGAAATATGAAAACAAATATAGAAGGATGTTATGCAGCAGGAGATTGCACCGGCACACCATATCAGTACATGAAATCTGCAGGGGAAGGGTTAGTTGCAGCGTTATCTGCAGTTTCTTATGTGGATAAGCTACATAATAATAAATAGAGACCTAAATAAGTCTATTATTTATACAATATAATTAATAAAACCAGTTAGTTAACAAAAGTTAACTGTCTGGTTTTAAGTTTAGACGCTATATTTTTATTTAACTACAAAGAACACATGATTTCCTATAGTCTTTATGTTAGTTTTGTTTATATTCTTCATCCATCCTGAAGTAGCTATTTCAGGATTATAATAGAAAACAGCATTGTTAGTAGGATCTTTGCCCTTTAGTGCATCGAGTACTGCGGTGTAACAGGCTGAATTAGGGATAACATTTGATTTACCATTGTGAATTACCTTTCCATTTTTAACACAAGAGAAAGCGTTTTTTTGATTAATAACACCGGAAATAGATTTTGGAAAATTAGCATCATTAGCACGATTTAATATAACTGATGCTACTGCAAGTTTGCCACTATCAGGTTCACCACAGCTTTCAGCATATACAACCTGAGACATTAAATAAATATCATTATTGGTAATATAAATTGAGTTATTGGACTGCTTAAAAACTGCGACGGCCTCTACTTGCTCATTATATAAATCTTTACTATCTGCTGCAAATGAATACAAATGTTCACCACTTACGCTTAAACTAGGAAATACTAAAAACAATATTAGCACTATACATGATATAAAAGTAAGTTTTTTCATATTTTTTATCTCCTTTGCCTACGGAGTTAGCTGACGGGTTCGGGAAAGGTTTAACCTACACAATTAGTGATTCACCCCAGATGCTTGGTTCCTCCGCGTATTTTTTACTTCGGCTAATATAGTGTGACCTAGAGTGTGAAAATAATACATTAAAATTTTGTTATATAGCATAAAGCATTGTAAATACAGTAATATAGACTTATTTATTTTTCAATTGAGTATATTCTTTAATGTAATTATCATATAAAGTTTCTATGTCTTTAAATAGTGAATTAGAGGAAGTATATAAAGCATCCAATAATTTCGTAGTTACTGATTCATTTGAGGTTTTAGAATTCTCACTTGTCATAGCAAGTTTAAAATCACTTAAATAGCTTTCATACTTATCTAATAAAATTTTGAAAGATTCATAAGTGGGAATTGCAGAGGTAGGTACAGTTAAAATTCCAAAGGTAGTTTGAATCTTGTTTAGTTTTGAGAAATCATCATCAACTAATTTTGAGAGAGCATCATAGGTCATTTCTTTTTTTCTAACTTTTAGTACAGATGAGTAAAGATTAGTTTTAATATTTAAAAAATTAGTTGATAAGCCACCGATATCACTTATAAATTCTTGATTTTGACGTGACTTAATATCAGTTTCTTTTTTTACCATTACAGCGGTATCACTGAAATCAAGCACATTGTCAATGAAGGTTAAGGAGGGTTTTGGAAGTGATATTGGAGCACTATGAACATCTATTAAGGAATAAAAATTTATACAGTCATTTCTAAAGGTTTTAAGATTCTCAATAGATGTTTCTACATCATTTCCAGATGGGTTATTTAAAATTGCTAAAGTTTGTCTATATATTAATAGATTTTTATCTAGTCCTGACTTTAAATTATCGTTATCATTTTTATATTTAGTGGTAGGTTGTGAATTTAATAAAGTATCTCTAAAGGTAGATAAATCATTAATAATTTTAGGTAATTGTTTTTTTGCATAGTTAACATCTATTGTTTGATTGCTATTAAACTGGGAAACACTTCCGTTAATATCGTTTATACCATTAATTGTGGTTGTTAATGTAGATTTATAGGAACTGTATACTTTATTTATAGATGAATAGTAACTAATTAGGAAAATACCTGTGGAGAGCATAATAATTGATAAAAAAAGTATAAGTTTAAATTTTCTTTTCTTGTTATCAGCATATACGTTATTTTTATTTATACCCAAAATAGTTCACTCCTTCATTAATTTAATTATATTCTTATATTAATATGATACATATATTATTCTAGTTAAATTACAGAATTATACCATTTTAAATTTGAAAGTATCATATATTTAATAGAATAATCCTTAGTAGGAGCTTAATTGTTATAATAAAATTAACTTATAATATATACTAATAAACCAAAGCTTAGTGTATAATTGGAAGTAAGAGTATTAGTAGAGGGGTGTGAGCTTTATGGAAGTATATCAGTTGATTATGAATACGATCAAAAATATAAGTATATCTTCAATTTTAGATATATTAGTGGTGGCTTTTATATTTTACAAAAGTTACATGCTAATGAAGGAAACTAGAGCTATACAGTTATTAAAAGGAATTATTTTTATTTTTGTACTTATTCCAATAAGTCAATTACTTAATTTAACAGTCTTAAACTGGATATTAAACAAAACAATAACAATTGGTGTGTTAACTATCGTGATCATCTTTCAACCAGAGATAAGAAGAGCCTTAGAGCATATTGGAAGAACGGCTTTTGCTGATAAACATGTATTTGAAGATGAACAGGTAATGGAGAAGGTTATAATTGAAATTGTTAATGCTGTTGAAACATTATCAAAAAGTAAAACAGGAGCACTAATAGTAATAGAGCAAAGGACAGGTATTGGAGAAGTAATTAAAACTGGGAATACTCTAGATGCTGTAATATCTTCTGCTTTATTAGAGAATATATTTGTTGTTAACACACCCCTTCATGATGGAGCTACAGTAATTAGAAACGATAGAATAATTGCTGCGGGGTGTTTTTTGCCTTTAACAAATAATGATAAAATAAGTAAAAAACTAGGAACAAGGCATAGGGCGGCCATTGGAATAACGGAAACATCAGATGCTTTAACAATAATAGTATCTGAAGAAACAGGAGTTATATCTCTTGCAATGAATGGGAGATTAATGAGGAACTATGACAGGGATAAACTTAAAAATGTACTTGTTCAAATAATAAAGAGAAGACAAACTAAAAAATTAACATTAAAGGAGAGAGTAAAGGCATGGATAAAGAACGGAAAGAACAATTAATAATTAAAATTTGCTGTGTGATAGCTGCCTTTGCATTATGGCTTTTCATAACAGGAACAGAAAACCCATTGACTGCTTATAAGATTAAGAATATACCCGTGAAGATTTTAAATACAGATGTATTAACTAAGGATAATCTTGTTTTAGCTCCAGGACAAGATTTAACAACATCACTAAACATTAAAGGAGCTAATACTAGCTTACTTTTGGCTAAGAAAGCATCAGATTTTACAGTGGTTGCAGATTTAGGCTCATATGCACTTAAAAGTGGTGAATATAAGATACCGATTCAAATAAAAAAAAGCCCAGATAATGTAAATGTGGTAAATAGTGATAGTCTTTTTATAACAATACGGTTAGAGGAAATTACTGAAAAAAAGTTACCTATAAATGTTAACATAAGTGGAAACCCTAAAAGCGGGTTTTCCGCATCGACCCCAGAATTATCTACTGATTATGCTACGGTATCAGGAGCTTCAAATTTAATAAATTCAGTTAAAAAAATAGTTGTTGATAAAAATATACAAGGTGTACAGGCGAATATATCAGAAAAATATAAGCTTAAAGCGGTAGATGAATCTGGAGATGAAGTAAAGGATGTTGTTCTAAGTCCGGCGTATACTAATGTTGAAATTCTTGTGAAAAAGACAAAATCTGTTGGGATTAAAGTGAAAACCACAGGAACTTTAGATTCAAAATATACACTAGGAAGTATAAAAGCAATACCCGAGGCGTTGACTATAGCGGGGAGCTCGGCTGAACTTAATAATTTGGATTACTTAAATACGCAAGACGTTGATTTAAGTAAAATAGTTAAGAGTACAACAATGGAAACAAAGGTTATAATTCCAAATGGATTAAATTTGGTCAGTAGTACTGCAACGATTAAGGTCCAAGTTAATTTAAACAATAAAAGTGTGGCAAATACACAAACTACAGAAACTACGACAAAAAAGGTAGACAAGACGATTCAAAAGGATTTAAGTTTAGATATCAAGGCTATTAATCTGAATGCAAATTATGAAGCGACTTTAGATAGCAATAAGATATCAGTATCGGTTTCAGGAGTAGAATCAGTTATTAATTATTTAGATTTAAATAAGTTTTCAGCGCAAGCGGATTTAGCGGGTTTAATAGAGGGTAAAAATAGCGTGAATGTAATTGTTTCTATGCCAAAAGGAGTAACTATAATATCGCAAAGCCCGAATAAAGTAGGGGTAACTACTACGAAAAAGCAAACGGAGGTACCAACAACCAATGATAAGAGTAAATAATATAACTTTGAATATAGATGAGCCAATAGATGAATTAAAGACAAAAGTTGCAAAGATAATGAGAGTTTCGCAAAGTGAAATAAAAGAGTTTAAAATAGCTAAAGAATCCATAGATGCAAGAAAAAAAAATAATATTAAGTTTAATTATGCAGTTGATATTACAATGGATAATGAAATGAATGTAGTATCGAGAGCAAATAATAAAGATGTTAAACTTGAAGAAGATAAATACACGGCTGAATTTGAATTTGGAACTAAAAAAATGAATCATAGACCGGTAATAGTAGGGATGGGACCAGCAGGAATGTTTGCGGGCATTCTTATGGCGCAAAAGGGATATAACCCTTTAATTATTGAAAGAGGAGAAAAGGTTGAAAACAGAACAAAAACAATAAATAAATTTTGGACAAGGGCAGTATTAAATACAGAATCTAATGTGCAATTTGGTGAAGGTGGAGCGGGAACTTTTTCAGATGGAAAGCTAACCACAAGAATAAAGGACACTAGATGTGATTACATATTAGAAGAATTTGTAAAGGCTGGCGCACCAGAAGAAATAACATACATAGGCAAGCCTCATATAGGTACAGATGTATTAAAAGAGGTTGTGAAAAATATTCGTGAAACTATTATTAAGTTAGGTGGAGAAGTAAGGTTTAATAGTAAACTTGAAGATATTAGCATTAAAAATGGAAAACTGCAGAGTATAATAGTAAATGGAGAAGAAATACCTTGTGATAATTTAATTTTAGCACCGGGTCATAGTTCCAGGGATACTTATGAGATGTTACATAAAAATGGTGTATCTATGTCTAGTAAACCATTTGCAATGGGGGTTAGAATAGAGCATCCACAAGATATGATTAATGAGAATCAATATGGTAAATATGCAAGTCACCCTAGACTAAAAGCTGCAGATTATAAGCTTACTTATAAAAGCAATAAATTGGATAGAGCAGTATACAGTTTTTGTATGTGCCCAGGGGGGGAAGTAGTATCAGCAGCATCAGAAAAGGGAAAGCTAGTAATAAATGGTATGAGCGAGTACAATAGGGATAAAAAAAATGCAAATTCAGCAATAGTGGTATCTGTAGGACCTAAGGACTTTGCCTCAGATAATCCGCTTGCGGGTATTGAGTTTCAAAGGCATTATGAGGAACTTGCATATAAAATAGGGGGAGAGAATTATAATGCTCCAGTTCAATTAGTTGGTGATTTCCTTAAAGGCAATGTTAGTGATAAAATAGGTAGTATAAAACCAAGTTATACACCGGGATATAAATTTGCCAATCTTACTAACTGTTTACCTAGCTATGTAACAGATGCAATAAAAGAGGCTTTACCTAAGTTCGAATATAAAATAAATGGGTTCTCAAGAAATGATGCAATACTTACGGGTATAGAAACAAGAACATCAGCACCAGTAAGAATTGATAGAAATGAAGAATTTCAAAGTATATCTTTAGAAGGGTTATATCCAGCAGGAGAAGGAGCTGGATATGCAGGTGGAATAATTTCTGCAGCAGTTGATGGACTTAAAATTGCTGAAAGTATAATGAAAAATTGGAAAGCTATATAATAATTTTTATAAACTATTGATTTTCCTTTATAAAGTTTGTTAAAATGGTACAGAAGATAAAAAATATAAAACAGAATGATAAATATATATCAGGCAAAGATCAAAATTAATACAAAAGTATTAAAAAATATAAAATATGAGGAGCGTAATTGAATGAGTAGAACTTTTGATAAAATTTTAGACACAGCAAAAGCACAAGGAATGAAAACTGTAGTAGTAGCTGTAGCACAGGATGAACCAGTGCTTGAGGCTATACGTGATGCTAAGAAAAATGGTATAGCAAATGCAATATTAGTAGGCGATAAAGAAAAAATATTGTTTATTGCGAAGAACATAGGTATGGATGTTAGTGAATTTGAAATTATAGATGAGAAAAATGTTGCAAAAGCATCTTTAACTGCAGTTCAAATTGTATCGTCAGGAAAAGCTGATATGCTTATGAAAGGGTTAGTTGATACAGCAACATTCCTAAGAGCTGTCTTAAATAAAGAAGTAGGTCTTAGAACTGGTAAACAAATGTCACATGTAGCAGTATTTGAAATACCTGGTTATGATAGATTAATATTTATAACAGATGTTGCATTTAATATGTATCCAGAATTAAAAGAAAAAATTGCTATAATAAAGAACTCAGTAGGAGTAGCAAGAGCTTGTGGTGTAGAGCTACCTAAAGTTGCAATAGTGTGTGCTGTTGAAGTAGTAAACCCAAGTATGCCAGCAACACTTGATGCAGCAATGCTTTCAAAAATGGGCGATAGAGGTCAGATAAAGAATTGTATTATTGATGGACCTTTAGCATTAGATATAGCAATATCAGAAGAGGCTACAGAACATAAAAAAATACAAAGTCCAGTAGCAGGACACGCAGATATTCTTTTAATGCCAAATATCGAGGCCGGAAATATTATGTACAAAACTTTAACTTATGGTACACCATCTAAGAATGGTGGATTACTAGTAGGTACTTCTGCTCCAGTTATATTAACTTCTAGAGCTGATTCTCCAGAAACAAAATTACATTCTATAGCTCTTGCGTCATTAGTTGCAGAATATAACAAATAAAATTGCTGATTGTTTATGTACATAAAAATATACTAATATATCTGACTGTTATTTATTTAATGTACTGTATAGCATAAAGGAGGAACAATATGTCATATAAATTATTAATAATAAATCCAGGTTCAACTTCTACTAAAATAGGTGTATATGAGGATGAAAAGGAAATATTAGAAGAAACTCTAAGACATTCATCAAAAGAAATAGATGCTTTTAATAGTATATTTGAACAGTTAGAATTTAGAAAAAGCGTTATATTAAACGTTCTTAAGGAAAAGAATTTTGATATTAAAACTTTGGATGCTATTGTAGGTAGAGGCGGTTTCTTAAAATCAATTGAAGGTGGTACTTATGCGGTAAATGAAGCTATGCTTCGTGATTTGAAAATTGGAGTTCAAGGTCAACATGCTGCGAACTTAGGTGGAATAATTGCAAATGAAATAGGGGAATCATTAAATATACCATCATTTATCGTTGATCCAGTAGTAGTAGACGAAATGGAAGATGTTGCTAGATTATCAGGAATACCAGATATAGATAGAAAAAGTATTTTCCATGCATTAAATCAAAAAGCAGTAGCCAAAAGGTATGCAAAAGAAAATGGTAAGAAATATGAAGAAGTTAATTTAATTGTTGCACATATGGGTGGTGGAATCACAGTAGGAGCTCATCAAAATGGAAAAGTTATAGATGTTAATAATGGACTTGATGGAGAGGGCCCATTCTCACCAGAAAGATCTGGAGGATTACCATCAGGTGATTTGGCTAAATTGTGCTTTAGCGGAAAATACACTTTAGCTGAAATACAAAAAAAGATAAACGGAAAAGGTGGCTTTGTCGCTTATCTTAATACCAATGATGTACGTGATGCACTTAAAATGTCACAAGCTGGTGACAAAAAGGCTAAATTAATAATTCAAGCTATGGGATATCAAGTAGCTAAGGAAATTGGAAGTTGCGCAGCTGTTTTATCAGGAAAAGTTGATGCTATAATTTTAACTGGTGGAATTGCTTACGGAGAAGCTGTATGTAATTATATAACTTCAAGAGTTAAGTTTATAGCTGATGTGGTTATTTACCCAGGTGAAGATGAATTATTAGCACTAGCACAAGGCGGTATAGGAGTTTTAAGTGGTAAAGAGCAGGCAAAAGTTTATAAATAGTAAATAAATATATTAATAATATGACAAAAGTATGTATTACTAAAGTCTGTATAAAAACAGGTTAGTAATATATACTTTTTTTATTAACATATGGTAAGATGATAGGATGTTTTTACAAATATCTGGTATTGTAGTATAATGCAAACTATGATATACATATTATAAAAGTATTTTTGTTTAATTATGAAACTAAATTAATATCTATAAAAGAATGACAAAGCTTGGCTCTATGAATAAAATGCTAACATATACTGATTAGTGTTTTGTTTAAGATGCCCTAAAGTAAACCTATAGAATATTTGGAGAGAGGTAGAAAATATGAGTAGAATGTTTGGAACAGATGGAGTAAGAGGAATAGCAAATACAGAATTAACAGGAGAAGTTGCATATAAGTTAGGAAGAGCAGGAGCTTTTGTACTAACAGATGGAGCACATAAACCTAAAATTATAGTTGGAATGGATACAAGAGTTTCAGGAGATATGTTAGAATCTGCATTAGTTGCAGGTATTTTATCAGTAGGAGCAGAGGCTATATGCCTTGGAATAATACCAACGCCAGCAGTAGCATATTTAACAAGAAAATATGGAGCAGATGCAGGGATTGTTATTTCAGCTTCTCATAACCCAGTAGAATACAATGGAATAAAGTTCTTTGATAATAATGGATTCAAATTATCTGATGAATTAGAGGATACAATACAAGCAGTTATAGAAAGTAATTTTAAAGAAGTGCCATCACCAATAGCAGGAGATTTAGGAAAGAAAACAGTTAATGATAATGCAGTAGTGGATTATATGGAATTTGCTAAATCAACTATATCAGGAGATTTAAAAGGACTTAAAATAGCATTAGATTGTGCAAATGGAGCTTCATATATCACATCCGTAAAGGCGATTAGATCACTTGGAGCAGAGGTTTTAGTTATTAATAATGATCCAGATGGTATAAATATAAATAAAGACTGTGGATCAACTCACCCTGAGCATTTAATGGCATTTGTTAAAGAAAATAATTGTGATTTAGGATTAGCTTTTGATGGTGATGCAGATAGATGTCTTGCAGTTGATGAAAAAGGAAATCTTATAAATGGAGATTTCATTATTGCAATTTGTGCAAAACATCTAAAAAGTATTGGAAAATTAACTAAAGATACAGTAGTGGTAACAGTTATGAGTAATTTAGGTCTTGATATTGCAATGAAGAAGGAAAATATAGCTACAGTTAAAACAAAAGTAGGGGATAGGTATGTTCTTGAGTTAATGCAGCAGGAAGGGTATAGCCTTGGTGGAGAGCAATCAGGACATGTTATTTTCCTTGATTTTAATACTACAGGCGATGGACTTGTATCAGGACTTCAATTAGCAACTGTTATTAAAGAAACTGGGAAAAAATTATCAGAACTTGCATCAATGATGGTAGAACTTCCACAGGTATTAGTTAATGCAACAGTACCTAATGATAAAAAAAATATTCATGAAACTGATAGTGAAATAGTTGAAAAAATAAAGAAAATAGAAGAAAAATTAGATGGTTGTGGTAGAGTACTTATAAGGCCATCAGGTACAGAACCATTAGTGAGAGTGATGCTAGAGGGTAAAGTACAAAGTGAATTAGACAAAATGGCGCACTCACTTGCGAAACTTATTGAACAAAAGGCGAACGTGTAGGAGGAACCTATCGTTGACAAAAACTTTCTAAGTGACTTGAATAAGAACTTAAAACAAGAAATTTGATTAAAAATTCTAATCTTTTGCTCATATAAAATTCTCTGACTCTCACATTCGCCGTCCTGGCTCAAGTTCGCTAGCCTGACCTCCTGTCAGGCTCACGAGAATTTTATATTTGCAAAAGAAGAATTTTAAAATCAAATTTCAATAGTTTCTGCGTTTCTTATTCAAGTCAGTAAGAAGATTATTTATTCAAATTATAGTGGTTACTCTATACTGTAATAATAATAAAAATAATTAAGATTTAGTAAATTTGTTATTAAAAGTATTGACGTTTAGACCATATAACGAATATAATAGACTGAAAGCTTATGCAAAAGGTTCATAAGCTTTTAGTCTATTTATTTTTTAATACAGTGGAATGCTGAATATTTTGATAGGGGAGGATAGGAAGATATAAATTATTAAAAAGCGCCAGGACTCATAAGGAGAATAATTATTATGAATTATGAGTTGACGAGGATGGGGAGTATCGAATCTTCGGCGGATGCCCCGCGGTAGCGCACTACCGTTAATGATTGGTAAAAGCGAGAAGTGATTTTCGTGACAAGATCAATCTGGTGTTAAAACCTTTATAAATATTACGATGCCTTTAGTTAATATGCGACATCTTCGGGTGACAAGCAGTATCTATTGGTGATGAGTTAATTAAGTATAATATTCGTCTATGATTATAATTATGTAATGCGATTTTCTTCATATAATAATTTTATGTGTAAGGAATGGTAGTACTGTTTTAATAATTATGAATAAAATGGATGGAAAATGTGCTTAATTGGTTCGCAAAAAATTAAATTTAAGGGGAAGATAAATATGTGCGGAATAGTTGGATATTTTGGAAATAAAGAGGCTCAACAAATATTGGTGGAGGGTCTTAGAAAATTAGAATATAGAGGATACGATTCAGCAGGAGTTGCAATTATAGATAATGGAGTTTTAAATGTAACTAAATGTAAGGGAAGACTTGCAAATTTAGAAGCAGAACTAGTAGAAACTCCACTTAAAGGTAATGTTGGAATAGGGCACACAAGATGGGCTACTCATGGTAAACCATCAGATGAAAACTCTCATCCACATACTAATGAAAAAGGAACAATTGCTGTAGTTCATAATGGAATTATTGAGAATTACATTCACTTAAGAGAATGGTTAACAGCAAAAGGATATAAATTTGTATCTGAAACTGATACAGAAGTTATACCACATCTTATAGATTTTTACTATAAAGGAAATATTGTTGAAGCTGTAAAGAAGGCTACTATTAAAATGGAAGGTAGTTATGCAATAGCAGTGGTATGCAGCGATGAACCAGATAAATTGGTAGCTGTAAGAAAAGATAGTCCATTAATAGTTGGACTTGGAAAAAATGAATTTTATGTAGCATCTGATATACCAGCTGTGCTTAATCATACAAGAGAAATATATTTATTGGAAGACAATGAATTTGTTGTTATCTCAAATGATGGCATAAAGCTTGAAGATATAGAAGGCGACATTATAAATAAAGAAGTTTTCCATGTAACTTGGGATGCTGCTGCTGCTGAAAAAGGCGGATATGAGCATTTTATGTTAAAAGAAATTCATGAACAACCAAAGGCAATTAGAGATACAATGACTTCAAGAATAGTTCTAGGACAACCAATTACACTTGATGATATAAATATAACTAAAGAGCAAATTAAGAAATTAGATAAAATATATATAGTAGCTTGCGGAACTGCATATCACGCAGGCGTTGTAGGCAAATATGTTATAGAAAAACTTGCAAGAATACCAGTAGAATTAGATATAGCGTCAGAATTTAAATACAGAGATCCAATAATTGACAAAAACACATTAATGATAGTTATTAGTCAATCAGGAGAAACAGCAGATACTATGTCAGCATTAAGACTTGCAAAGGAAAAAGGAGCAAGGGTAATAGCTGTAACTAATGTTGTAGGTAGTGCGGCTTCAAGAGAAGCTGATGATGTACTATACACATGGGCAGGACCAGAAATAGCAGTTGCATCTACTAAAGCTTATGCAACTCAACTTATAGCAATGTATATAATTGCATTGTTCTTTGCTCAGAATAAAGGAACTATGAGCATGGATAAAATTGAAGAAATTAAAGCAGCAATGTTAGAACTTCCAGAAAAAGCAGAAGGAATGTTAAAAGATAAAGAAACTATACAAAAGTTTACATCAAAAACTTATATGCACAAAGATATGTTCTTCATAGGACGTGGACTTGATTATGCAGTAGCACTAGAGGGTTCATTAAAACTTAAAGAAGTATCTTATATCCATTCTGATGCATATGCAGCAGGAGAGCTTAAACATGGTGCAATAGCACTTATGGAAGAAGGAACTATTGTTATAGCAATGGCAACACAAGAAGCTCTATTTGGTAAGATGGTAAGTAATATACGTGAACTTTCAACTAGAGGAGCAAAAGTATATGCTTTCGCACCTGCTGGTCACACTGAAATTGAAAAATCAGTTTATTCCGTAACTTATATACCAAAAGTAATGGATATATTATCACCAGTAATATCAGTAATTCCATTACAATTATTAGCATATTACATGGCAGTCCAAAAGGGTTGCGACGTTGATAAGCCAAGAAATCTTGCTAAATCAGTAACTGTTGAATAAGGTAAGGGGTTAGAAAATTAATTTTACAAAAGCAATGAAAATTATTATAAACAATGAAGGTATGCAGGAGTAATCCACTGTATACCTTCATTTTTTTTATTCTTTCTCGCATCCCAAAATTGTCCACATTATACATTATAAAGTTAAAGATGAAGATTTATTAAATATTAATAAGAGGCCTAATTTGTGACAAAAATCATATTAATAATACTTATTAATTGCACAATTAAAGATACTAAACTCTGAGATGTATCCATCTTTATCAGCGGCGATACTTCCGATTATAATCCATACTCAAAGTTGGCTTTATCCTCTGTCTGTTTGCATACTCACAGCAATAATAGCTAGTGGGAAAAAAATAATAGATAATTATCATAACAAAAAGTCTAATGGTATCAGTTTTGTAGAAAATACAAAAGATAGTGGAAAAGTTGTTTTTACTAAGGAAGAGGGAATACATTGGGTCAAATTATTAATTAGTATCTTGCTAGTTTCTGCAGTTGCTCTATACCTCAACTGGGATTATATTATTACGCCACCACTTATTGTAGCGTTTGTAGGATTGTCTAAACCAGGAAGAGAAGTACGTACAAAAGGCGTACTAGTTTTAATAATTTTGGTGAGTGCAGCCTTTTTAGGTGTTTCTTGGATATACTTCATCTATTATTATTTATATTGGCCAATTTGGGTTTCATCTGGGTTATCAATGGTTTGTGTTTTACTTATGTTTCATTTATTTCAATTTACGTTACCACCGGCTGCAGCTATTGCATTATTGCCAACGATTATACCAGTTGAAGGGTTATGGATGTATCCAGTGCAAATTTTAATTGGGAGTACAATATTTTTATTAATTAATGTGTCTTGGTTTAAAATACCGAAAGGTTATATGGGTTATCAAAAGGAGGAGATTTAAAAACATTGGAATACGTGACTTTGGTCACATATTTTTATTTATTAGAATGATATATTATATTTATACTTTATTAGGGAGATGATATATTGTGTTTAGTGAAGAAATTAACAAAGTTGCTATATCAGCGGTAAAAAAGTCTGAGCTCCTAAAGAAAAGCAAAATGAGGTACCTCACATCGTCGGCTTTAGCAGGCGTTTATGTGGGATTTGGAATTTTATTAATATTTACTATTGGTGGATTATTAGCGGCATCTGAGTCACCAGCCACAAAGATCGTCATGGGGGCCTCATTTGGAATTGCCTTAAGTCTTGTAATAATGGCTGGTTCAGAGCTTTTTACAGGGAACAATATGACTATGACCATTGGATCCTTAGAAAAGAAAGTTTCATGGCTTGATTCAATAAATATTTGGATTTATAGCTATATAGGTAATTTCGTAGGATCAATAATTCTTGCATTAATGTTTGTAGGGGCAGGACTTGCAAAAGGAGGCACAGCAGCTTTTATTTTAAAAGCATCACAAGGTAAAATGGCAACTCCAAGTATGGAATTATTCTTAAAAGGTTTATTATGTAACATGTTAGTGTGCCTTGCTGTATGGTGTGCTGTTAAACTAAAGGAAGAGACTGCGAAACTTATAATGATATTCTGGTGTCTTTTTGCATTTATAACTACAGGCTTCGAACATAGCGTTGCTAATATGACGTTGCTTACCACAGCATTATTAATACCACATACTGCAGCAATTTCAATAAGTGGATTAGCTCATAATCTAATTTGGGTAACCCTTGGAAATTTTGTAGGTGGAGCTGTATTTATTGGAGCAGCATATTGGTATATATCAAAAGAAAAGAAAAGTAAAATAGAATAGAGTATTAAAAGTATATATTACGATATAGCGTGAAGCTCCGCTAAGGGATATATACTTTATTTTTATATTTAATTTTAGAATCCATTGTTATATAATAGAGGCAATAATGATAATTAATAATAGAAATATTAGTGATAACGTACAGTTAATATTTTTGTAATAATGAGGTATCTAAAATGAGATTATGAGGAGAAGTAGGATGTCACAATTAACGCTTAAGCAGTTAAAAGATCTTCCTTTGTTTGAATGTATTGAGGATAAAACTTTAAATTTAATTAAAGACAGTGTTATTATAAAAAAGCTGAAAAAATCACAAATGTTGTTTGCGCAAAGAGAGAGCATAAATACTATATACATAGTCCTTGAGGGAAAGGTAACCATGTACAAATTATCAGAGAAGGGTCAAAAAAGAGTTGTTTATATTTTAAATAGGGGTGAAATCATAAATGATGTTAATTTTGATGAATACAACTCGTCTATAAATTGTGAAGGATTTGAAGATAGTGAAATAATAAGTATAGCAAGAGTAGACCTATTAAATATCATGAAGCTTGATTTTAAGCTAACAGAAGTGATACTTTGCTCGATGAGTAAGAAAATAAGAAGGTTATACAGACAAATAAAGAACACAGTTCCTATTAAGAAGGACAAAAGGGTGGCAGCTAAACTCTGGAAACTCTCAAAAGATTATGGAGTAGAAACTCAGGAGGGAACTTTAATAGACGTTAAGATAAGCATAACGTATTTAGCTGATATGCTAGGTAGCTCACGCGAAACTATTTCAAGGGCACTAAAAGAGCTTGAAATAAGGGATATGGTTAAAATAGAAAAAAGAAAATTTATAGTAAATAGAGAGAAATTAAATAACTATTTTAAAAGTGTGTGATGGAAGTCACATACTTTTATTTTTGTTTAAAATATAATGAATGTAAGTAGTTTTAAGTCTAATTTTAATAGTGAATTAATTAACAAAGAATCATAATTTAATAAAATTATTATAATGGAGGCGAATACATTTATGGGATTTAAGTTAAAAATAGAGAAGTTTGATGAACATCTTGAAAAATTAAGAGATAAATATAAGGTATATGCACCGGTATTGCTTAAGGGAAAAGGAACTTTTGCGGACACAGATACTATTAGATATAAGGAAATAAAAAGTATAAGAGAAATAGAATTTAATAGTAAATCTACTTTTTCGCCAAAGGAAATAATACTTCCGATTACTCAAACCTTATTTTATTTTACGCAGGATGAATGCAAAGAGCCAAAAGAAGATGAAAAGAAAATACTAATATTTTTAAGAAGCTGTGATATACATGCAATGAAACGGCTCGATGAAGTTTATTTACGAAATGGCGACGAGGATTATTATTATAAAACTTTAAGAGAAAAAGTTAAATTTGTACTTATGGGTTGTAGTGATAGTTTCGAAAACTGTTTTTGTGCCAGTATGGGTTCTAATAAGACAGAAAATTATGATATGTATACTAAAGTCATAGATGATGAGGTGTTTGTGGATTGCAAAAGCGCAGAGCTAATGAATTATTTTAATAAAGATATAGAATGTACAATTGAGGTAGAACCTGAATATGTATTAAGTAATGATATAAAAGTTACTGTACCTAAAAACTTAGATCAAAGAGTTTTTAAATCTAAAATGTGGGATGAATATTCTTCAAGGTGCATTGCCTGTGGAAGGTGTAATTTTGTCTGTGGTACATGTTCTTGTTTTACTATGCAGGATGTTTTCTCAAAAGACAATAATAATGTGGGAGAGAGACGGCGAATATGGTCATCTTGTCATGTAGACGGTTTTAGTGATATGGCAGGGGGACACGGTTTTAGAAAGGATAAAAAGGATAGAATGAGATTTAAGGTTATGCATAAGGTTTATGATTTTAAAAAGAGAGCTGGATATCATATGTGTATAGGTTGTGGTAGATGTGACGATATATGCCCTGAATATATATCTTTCTCAAACTGTGTTAATAAACTAAATGAAGTTATGAATGAGGTGGAGTAAATGAAAAACATATATTTACCTTTTAAATCTAAGATACTTAATATAAAGAAACATACGCAAACAGATTATACTTTTAGAATGGAGTTCAAAGGCGATGTAAAGCCAGGTCAATTTTTTGAAGTGTCTATACCTAAATTTGGTGAGTCACCTATCTCTGTTAGTGAAATAGGAGAGGGGTATGTGGATCTTACTATAAGACGTGTCGGAACAGTTACAGACGTAATTCATAGTTTCTTTGTAGGGGGAACTTTATATCTTCGGGGTCCTTATGGAAATGGTTTTGATGTGAACATATATAAAGGTAAAGAAATTATTGTGGCTGCGGGTGGAACAGGCCTTGCACCAGTAAAAGGAATTGTGGATTATTTTGCAAAGAATCCTAAGCAGTGTGTGGACTTTAATGTAATGGCAGGGTTTAAGTCACCAAGTGATATTTTATTTAAGGATAATTTTAAGTTATGGGAAAAGAGTATAAACGTAACCTTAACTGTTGATAGTGCAGATGATGATTACACTGGAAATGTAGGACTTATAACTAAATATATTAAAGATATCCCAGTTATTGATATGGATGAGGTGCAAGTTATTGTAGTAGGCCCTCCAATGATGCTCAAATTTACGGTTGCTGGATTTATAAAAAAAGGAGTAAAAGAAAAAAATATATGGGTGTCTTATGAGAGAAAGATGTGTTGTGGAGTCGGAAAATGTGGACATTGCAAAATTGATGATACGTATATATGTTTAGAAGGTCCTGTTTTTAATTATTTAGATGCAGTTCATTTAGTAGATTAGGAGGGAGAATGTTATGGATATAAATACTAAATTACTTAAAAAGAATGCATATAGAGTTACTAAAACAAGAGGTAAAACGGCTATAAGAATAAGGGTACCTGGTGGTCAAATAGAGGCTAAACATTTAGAAGTGCTGCAAAAGGTAGCAGAGATTTATGGAGATGGAACTCTTCACATAACTACAAGGCAGGGTTTTGAACTTCCGGGTATTGATATGGATAAAATACCAGAGGTTAACAAAATGGTTCAATCAGTAATCGAAGGTCTTGAAATAAATCAGATTTCTCCGAATACTGGGTATTCAGCTGCGGGTACTAGAAATGTTTCAGCGTGCGTTGGAGCAAATGTCTGTCCTTTCGCAAATTATAATACTACAAAATTTGCGAAAAAGATTGAAAAAGAAATTTTTCCTAATGATTACCATGTAAAGGTAGCTTTAACAGGTTGCCCTAATGATTGCATTAAAGCTAGAATGCAAGATTTTGGAATTATAGGAATGACAGAGCCCCAATATGAATTTTACAGATGCATCAGTTGTAAATCCTGCGTAAATAACTGTAAAAAGAGGGTTACAGGAGCACTTAAAATGGAAAATTTTAAAGTGGTACGTGATCAGGATAAATGCATTGGATGCGGAGAATGCATCGGAAAATGTCCAACATCGGCTTGTAGTAGAAGTATAAAGAAATATTATAAACTTGTGATAATGGGCAGGACGGGAAAGAGAAAACCTAGACTTGCACAAGATTTTATAACCTGGGTAGACGAGGAAAGTATTATTAAAATCATAAAGAATACTTACTCATACATTGAAAAATACATGGACGTAGGTGCCCCAGGAGGAAAAGAACATATAGGGTATATTGTTGATAGGACAGGATACCAAGTGTTTAAGCAGTGGGTTTTAAAAGACGTGACACTGGACGCCAAAGCTAAGGTTGAAGAATTTATTAATTGGTAATAATAAAAAGTATGCAGAAAAAATTCTGCATACTTTTTATTTTAAGTTTAATCCTTAAGTTTTAATAATTAAGCACCCATGAACATATCTATATCATCATCTACATTACTTATTCCACCGATACCAAAGCTATCTACTAATACCTTTACTACATTTGGTGATAGGAATGCAGGAAGGGTTGGTCCTAAGTGAATATTTTTAACCCCTAGGTGTAATAATGCAAGTAATACTATAACTGCCTTTTGCTCGTACCATGCAATATTATAAGAAATCGGAAGTTCATTTATATCATCTAGTCCAAATACTTCTTTAAGTTTAAGTGCTATTACAACTAATGAATATGAATCATTACATTGACCAGCATCTAGTACTCTTGGGATTCCAGAAATATCACCTAAATTTAATTTGTTATATTTGTATTTTGCACAACCAGCTGTAAGTATAACTGCATCTTTTGGAAGTTTCTCGGCAAATTCTGTGTAGTAATCACGGCTCTTCATTCGTCCATCACAACCTGCCATTACAAAGAATCTCTTTATTGCTCCGCTTTTAACAGCGTCAACAATTTTGTCTGCAAGAGCTATTACTTGATTATGAGCAAAGCCTCCTACTATTTCACCTTTCTCAATTTCCTTAGGTGCTGCGCATTTTTTAGCTTGTTTAATTATTGCAGAGAAATCTTTAGCTTTCCCATTTATTCCATCAGCTATATGCTTAACCCCTGGAAAACCTGTTACTCCAGTAGTGTATATTCTATCTTTATAAGATGCTTTAGGAGTCACAATACAGTTTGTAGTCATAAGTATTGGACCGTTGAAGCTTTCAAATTCATGGTTTTGTTTCCACCATGCATTTCCGTAATTACCTACCAAGTGCTTGTACTTTTTAAATGCTGGGTAATAGTTAGCGGGTAGCATTTCACTATGAGTATATATATCTACTCCGGTACCCTCGGTTTGTTTAAGTAATTCTTCCATATCTTTTAAATCATGTCCACTAATTAATATAGCAGGATTAGTTTTAACTCCTATATTAACTTTTGTTATTTCAGGATTTCCGTAACTTGTAGTGTTAGCTTTGTCTAGTAGTGCCATAGCATCCACGCCATATTTACCACATTCAAGTACTAGAGCTACAAGTTCATCCACGCCTAAAGTATCATCCAAAGTAGAAGCCAATCCTTTTTGAGTAAATGCATGAAGTCCCTCATCGTCATATCCAAGGTTATTTGCATGCTTAGCGTAAGCCGCCATTCCCTTAAGTCCATAAATTAGAAGTTCTCTTAAAGATCTTATGTCCTCATTCTGTGTTGATAGTACGCCAACAGTTGCTGCTTTTTCATCAAATGCTTTTATGTCATTAGAAAACCAAACTGCTGCATCAGGTAAGTTTAATTCCTCCTCGAAACTAAATCCAAATGTAGTAAATATCTTTTTAAGCCAGCTAGCATTTTCGCCTTTATCACTTAACTTAACACCAGCTTTAAGAAGTTGCTGCTTTAATCCTTCTCTTAAACTTAAACCTTTTCTAATTCTTTCAATAAACATATTTCTATCAAAATTTGCATTAGTTATAGTTGCAAATAAACTCTCCATTATAAAAGTATCAACTTCTTTATTAACGATACCATTTTCTCTAGCCTTTACTCCATATATAGATATTCCTTTAGTTATATAAATAAGTAAATCCTGAGCCTTTGCGAGGCTTTCAGTCTTACCACAAACTCCCTTTATTGTACAACCGGTGCAGTTAGCTGCTTCTTGACATTGATAACAAAACATAGCCATATAAATAACCTCCATTTTTTCTTTCGCATGTACTGTTCGTGCCTGCTTTATGAGATTATTATACAACCTTACAATTTCATTGTCGGTAACATATGTTACTAAACTAATTCTTTATTATCTTCAGGTGTAAATCCACAATAACCTATTTCATCACATCTTCTTTTCATATCATCC